>JADLFD010000017.1 GCA_020845805.1 Verrucomicrobiales bacterium
ATGCAGATCAAAAGCCACCCTCATATTGCCCGCGTTTCCACCGCGATCTACATCCTCCTGCTCCTGATGGGCCCCGGGCTCCAAGCCCAAACGACGCCCGGCCAGATCGAACGGGGCTACGCGATTCCCGGACTTCAAACCCCCCGCACGCTCCATGTGCAACCCGACGGCAAAGTCCTCTTCGTGGGCGTATTTACCAACAGCGTCACCGGCGCCTACCTGGTCCGACTCGCCGCCGACGGTTCGATCGAGTGGAAAAGCGACCGACTCAGTGTCGCCGCGCAGTCGCTCGCCCCGGGGTGGACGGGTGAGATCTTCGCCGGTGGCGATAACACCCCCTACCGATTCCGGCCACCCGCCACCGCTCCCGACACCACCTTCGCCGCCGGACTCGGCTGGCGTCTCAGCGATCCCTGGGCGGTCGCTTATCAACCTGACGGCGGCCTCCTGATCGCCGGGGGCGGCCCAACAGGATCGCAAGTGGACTGGGGATCGGACCGCAATCAGCGCAATCTGCCGCTGCGCATCGCGCCCAACGGTTCCCGCGACACGGCATTCTTCGCCAATATCGGCCTCGGCCCCTGCACGGACCTCGCCGTGCTCCCCGACGGCTCCTTCCTCGCCGCGCGCGCCGATGTCCGCCGATTCCATGCCGACGGCACTCCCGACACCAGTTTCACGCCCTGGAACGTGGCCAACGTGGAACTCCTCCGCCGCCTGCCCTCCGGCGACTTCCTCGTGGGCGGCGGCGCCATGCGCACCTTCAACGGCACGGCGGTGAAATCCCTCATCCGAGTCAGCGCCACGGGAGTGCTGGATCCCGCGTTCAACTTTGCCGGCACGTTCGATGTGATTTACGACGCGGCAGGCGCCCATCGCCCCCTCGCCACGCTCCCCGATGGCAAACTGGTCGTCGGCCTGGCCACGGGCGGCATCCAACGATTTCTATCCACGGGCGAACCGGACTCCGCCTGGACCAATCCCGCCCCCTCCGTCGTGGTGCGCGAACTGGTCGCCGACGGTCAGGGTGCCGTGTACGTCCTCGGCAATCTCGACGGGGCCACCCAATCCCAACCCATCTACCGACTCGCCGGCGACCAGGTCGGCCCGGTGTCCAAGGCCCCCATCTTCACCACGCAACCCGCCGCCATCACGCTCACCACCGCCGGCGCCACCGTCACCCTGAGCGCCGTGGTCACGGGAGAACCGACCCCCTCTCTGCAATGGTTCCACGACGGCGTGCCCCTCCCGGGCGCGAACTCTGCGTCATGGGTTCTCACCGGTCTCCAGGCGTCCGACGCGGGCACCTACCAACTGGTCGCCAGCAACCGCGTCGCCGTCGTGGCCAGCACTCCGGCGCAGATCCATCTGGACCCCGCCCCACGCCGGCCCGGCTCGCTCGATGTCTCTTTTGAAACCCCGCCCTTGAATCCCCCCGCCGGAACCGAAGGCTTCGTTCCCACGACCGTTAACCCGCAGTTCTGGGGAGGCGCCCCCACCGCCGACGGAGGCCTCTACCTCTGGGGTAACTTCGCCTTCCGTCGCCCCCCCAATACGATCGAGACCAGCGTCGTGCGCCTGGATGCCGAAGGCGCCGTGGTGCCCAGCTTTCGTCCCGGCGACCTGGTTCGTGACGCGGGCGGTGGCGCCCTCCAAGCCGACGAACGACTCGTCCTCGGCGCTTTGTTCGTCTCCGGCACCGAGATTCGCGACGGTGTGGTGCGACTGATGCCCGACGGTTCCCGCGACGCCTCCTTCGCCGACCTCCGTCTCTTCGCCGGCACGCAACAGGCCGGAGCCCGAGTCGTCACCCTGCAGACCAATGGAAGCATCCTCGTCGGGGGCGATTTCGAGCGCGTCCAGAATGTCCTGCGACCCGGACTGCTTCGCCTCCAGCCCGACGGCGCTCTGGACACCTCCTTTGCCACCCTTCCCCTGAGCTCGCGCGTCGCTGCCTTGGTCGTGGCTCCCGACGGCGATCTCTACGTCGGCGGCTCGTTCTCACTGCCCGGTGCCACGATCGAAGTCAGTGTGCTGCGGCTGAATCCGGACGGCACTCAGGACCCCGCGTTCACTCCCTTTCCCGGCGTTATCGGTGTGACGGATCTGGAACTCGCCCCGGCCGCCAAGGGCGTGGTGGTCCTGCGCAGCGCCGACGCGGTCCTCGGCAGCCGGACCCTCTCCAATCCGTTCCAACTGGACGCTTCCGGAATCCACGCGCCCGCCTTCGACACGGGATTCCTCCACCGCACCGGGCACGCCTTGTTGCCTCGGCCGGACGGCGCGTGGCTGGTCAGTTCCGACACCGGCACCCAGTTCTCCCCCCGCCCGGTCGATCGCCATCTGTCCGGCGGTGCGCGCGATCCGTTCTACACCAACGCGCCTCCCCTTGCCTTCGTCCGAAATTTGCTGCCGGCCGCCGACGGGAAAGTCTGGGTCATCTCGGCCAACCACCCCGGCGCCACCCGATTGCACGGGGATAACTACGTCCCGCCGGCACCGCCCACCATCGTGCGCGCGCCCCGCAGCATCGCCGCCGCCGGACTTCAGTCGGCCTCTTTCCGTGTCGTGGCCGACGGCGTGCGCCCGCTGACGTACCAGTGGCGACTCAACGGCAACCCTATTCCCGGTGCGAACGCTGACGTCCTCCTGGTCTCTCCGCTGACTCCGGCCTCGTTGGGCTCCTACGATGTCGTGGTCACGGGCGGCGGCCAGAGCACCACCAGTGCGCCGGCGACCCTGGGAAATGACTTCCCGCCTTCGATCGTCACGCAACCCGTGTTCCGCACCAACGTGTTCGTTGGCGCCACGGTGACCCTCAGTGTGGAAGCCACCGGGACCGCTCCGCTGTCGTTCCAGTGGCGTCGCAATGAGGTCGACCTTCCCGGAGCCAACGCCGCCACCCTGGTCCTCGCCGATCTTCAACTCGCCCAACAAGGTGGCTACTCGGTGCGCATCACCAATATCGCCGGCTCGGTGGTCAGTGCCGTCGCTGACGTGAAAGTCAGCGAACTCCCCAAGCCGCCCTCCATCGTCAGTGAACCCGCCGACCGCACCGCATTGGCCGTCGTCGGATCCACCTGTTTCGAAGTGGGCGTCGCCGGCACACCCCCGTTTCACTTCCAGTGGCAGAAGAACGGAGTCGATCTGCCAGGAGCCAACACGGCGTCGCTCTGCCTGAACGCCCTCACCGCGGCCGATGCGGGCCGCTATCGCCTCCTCGTCACCAACGACCAGGGCCGGGCCGAATCCCGTGAAGCCGTGCTCACCGTGGTGCCGCCAGTGTTCGCCATCACCAGCCAACCCGCCGCCCTCAACCTCGTCCCCGATCAGGCAGCCAGCTTCTCAGTGGAAACACGCAACGACCTGGGTCGGCCGCTCACCTACCAATGGCGCCGCAACGGCGTGGCCATCCCCGGCGCCACCAACTACGTGCTCCGATTCGACCCGCCCACCCTCGCCGATGTAGGTGCTCGCTTGGACGTCCTGGTCTCCGACGGGGTCGAGACGCTGACCAGCAACACCGTCATCCCGACCGCCCATCCCCAGTCGATTCTGTGCCCCGGCCCGGCGGCGTCGCTCTTCCGGTACCGCACCAACCCCCTCCCCATCACGCTCGGCGTCGATGCGCGAGGCTTCGGCACCCTGACCTATCAGTGGCGTCGCGGCCCAGCCCAGGTGGGTCAGGTGGCACCACTCACATCCTTTGTCCCCCTCGCGGGCGCCACCTCCCCAACCCTCACCCTCCCCGCCCTCTCCGAGGCCGAGGTCGGGGATTACTTGTGCGAGGTCCGCAGTGAGTTCGGAACCAGCCTCGTCGATATCGCCTCCCAGGCGACTGCCATGCGTGTGCGTCTGGTCGACCTCGACACGCGTCCCGGTCGCGTGGATTTCGATTGGGACTACCTGGCCCTCGGCGACGTGTGGGCCCTCAACGGCGTGGCATTCCTCCCCGACGGCAAAGTCTACGTCACCGGCGCCTTCGGGAATCCACTCGTCGGCTGCTCGCCGCTCCGTGTCCTGGCCCGCCTAAATCCCAACGGAACCTTGGACCCCAGCTTCGCTCCCGTTAGCGCCGCGTTCGGCACGTCCGTGGGTCTGGTGCGGCAACCCTCCGGCAAGGTCGTCATCGCCGGCAATTTCCGCGGAGTCTCAGGTCTGCCGGACCCCGGCCCCGCCGCCACCCCCGGCTTCGCGCGCTTCGACGCCAACGGAATCCCTGACCCCACGTTCAGCACCTCCGAGCTCGGGCTGGACGGCTCCGGGGGAACTCAGATCTTCGGACAGAGCGACGGTCGCATCCTGATCCTGCGCCAAAGCGTGGTGTACCGACTGCTCCCCGACGGCGACCACGACCACGCCTTCGGCGGCGTCATCCACAGCGAACATAGCCCCGGCATCGATCCCAACGCCGAGGTGCGTCGCTTGATCGTGGACGCCCAGGACCGGATCTACCTGCTCACCGCACACGCCGTCCTGCGCTACCTGCCCCACGGTCAACCCGATCCCGCCTGGTCCGTGGTGACCGTTCCCGAGAACCTCGTGCGCCTGACGGTCGGGGCGGACGGTTCCGCCTACGCCACCGGCTACCGCGCCAGCACGGACACCACTGGTTCTGAACTGCGCGTGGTGCGTCTCCTCACCAACGGCCAACGCGACGCGGCCTACCGGCCCGAGTACCCCGTCGGCGGCACCATCGCCGGTGCGCCGGGAGTTCAATCCGACCACCGCCTGCTCCTCGCCGGCACGGCCGGGACCTGGTCCGCGCGCCTCAACGCCGACGGCACCCGAGACGCCTCCTGGGAGGCGATGGCCTCCCCGGGCGGCGTCACCGCACCCGCCTACGAACCCTACTGGTTCTTCGGCCCGGACGGCCGCGCGCTGATCGCAGGATTCGCCTTCGATGAGGGCATCGGGTTCGCCGTGCCCGGCCAACGTCACCTCTTCCGACTGCACCAAGGCGGCACCGCGTTCGGCCAGGTCCGCCTCGAAACCCCACGCTTCGTCTCCGGCCAGATCCAGTTCCAGATCCCGACCGAAACCGGCCGCACCTACGCCATCCAGTTCCTCGGTTCCCTGGGCGACGTCGGCGGCCCTACTGCGGGCTGGAGCACGCAACTAACGCTCACGGGAAACGGAACGTCACAAACCGTGAGCCTCGGCACCACGGGCTCGGTCGGATTCTACCGCGTCGTCGCGTCACCCTGATGAAGCTCTGACGCCAGACCCCGCCCCTCCCCCCACACGCCCGGCTCCGAGAGCGCCGAGGAAAGCCCTTGACCCACTGTCCTAGTGTGCTAGGCCAGTGAGCATGTCCCCGGACTTGCCCGCCCCACCCCCGCCGGGTCGTCCCCAGGCACGATCGAGCTCGACCACCCCCCTACCTACCCCAGCCCTGGCCGTGACCGAACCCGTCCCCACGCGACACGGTTTCACCCTCCTCGAACTCGTCGTGGTCCTCGCCGTGATCGGAATCCTGGCCGGACTCCTGATCCCGGCACTCGCCCGCTCCCGGCTCCGCGCGAAAGTCACCGTGTGCGCCAATCACGGACGCCAGTGGGCGCTCGCCGCCAATCTCTACGCCACGGACGACGCCCAAGGTCGCTTCCCCGCGTTCCGCCAGCCGTTCCAAGGCCGAAACCCGACCGCGATGCTGTACCCCTGGATGGTCAATCACGCGCTCGTGACCAATCTGGGTGCGTACGGACTCGAGCCTCCGGTCTGGTTCTGCCCCACCCGCCCCGAAGCCTGGCAGCGGCGCCAGGAGCATTTCCGCACCCTTTCCGGGGGGCGTGACCTCTCTACCGTCGCGGATCTGAGTCTCGCGTTGCAGGCAGAGAGTCCGAACTACGCCGTCCTGGAATACTCCTGGTGGGTTCCGCGACCGGTGGAAGGATTTGAGCGCCCCTATCCCTCGCCCGGCGAAGGGATCAGCCGGATTCCCGTGGGTTGGCCCACTCGCGTGGACGATCCGGCCGTGTCGATCCAGCCCATCCTCTCCGACGCCTTTTACGGGATCTGGAACGAGCATCGGCAGAATGTGGAATACCTCGGATACGGGAGCATGGGACATCGAGTCTCGATACTCTCCCGCGTCCTGAATCTGAACGTGACCTTCGCCGACGGCCGCGTGGAAACCCGGCCGGCCGCGAAGCTGCAATGGCAACTGAACCCGGGAAACGGAGACGCGACGTTCATGTACTGACCCCGCCGTATCCTGTCAGGCTCCCGCGGCCGCCGGACTCACCTCGTCGGGGTGTTGCCTGTCCACCAGGATGCTGGTCCACTCCGCATACCCACGGCATGAGCACGTTCTGGCGATGGCTTCCCCCGCTTTACTCCAGCGAATACCGAAGCGTGGTGATCAATGGCCGGATCGAGCACCCGTTTTCACTTCCTACCGTCCGGTGCGAAGTCTGTGACCAACGATCGTATACCCCAGGGACTCTTCCCCTCGCCTGCCCGCCCTGCCTGCGCCGAAACAAGTTCCTGCGCGACTATGATGACGATCTTTCCATGGCCGCATTTCAACGTCTTGTCTCGAAGCTGGTGTCGACGCTTCCGGCCCGCGACCGACGCGGTGTCCCGTGGCGTCCCGGATTGAAGCTGCAACCCGCCTTCGTGGACCTACCGTCGTGTCCAGAGTCCGATGTCCTGTGGCCAAGCCCGGGAAGCCTCCTGGTCTCCGCACGCCTTCGATCCGTGCTCCGACCCTGGCTCGGCCGCACCGTCAGGACCTGCCCCATCACGCTGCGCCGCGTGGGCCGTCGACGTCCCCAAGGACCTTTCCGCGAACCCAGATCAGGCGAGCCCGAAGACCTGATCCCGTCCGTCGGCCGCACCCGCTCGAAGGCGCTGCCTCGGGTTTCGGCCTACTACGAAATGATCCTGTTGGACCAGGTGCCCGACCCGCCAGGGATCCCGTTCTGTCCGCTGTGCCCCCTTTGCGGCGAGCGCGTCTACCGAGACACCGAGGGAGAACATTGGAGGGAGGTTTACGAGGCGGAAAAGCAGGCCTGGGCCCGCCTGGACCAGGAAGGCCTCGCGCGCCTGATGGGGAACCGTTCACTGGCTCTCGTGAACGGTGCGATCCTCAGCAGCACAGAGATTCGGCACGCCCTGGAACAGGCCAATGTCTCCAACCTTCGCTTCGCACCGTTTCCCTGACCCATTCCAGGGACCCTGCGCTGGACGGCGCCCTCGAAGCGTCTCGTCGCGGGGTTCATGGAGTGACCGCCCCACCGGGTGATTCAGCGGCAGATAGTCAGAACGACAGCATCAACCGAAAATCAGGGTGAGGCCCACGCGGGGTTGTCAGGGCCCCATTGGCCCTGTCCCCTGATCCCACCTCGTTCCACCCTCCCGCCGTATCCTGTCAGGCTCCCCCACTCGGTCTCGCCCGAGATTTGACTTTGAGGCTCCGGCCCCTGGCGGGAGACTTCCGCCGGTTCCACCATGAAGACTTCCCTTGGCGCCCGAAGCGGACCGCGACTCCACGTTCTCCCTCACCTCCGCAGGATCGCCAGGTGCGTCGCGTTGCTGTCGTGGTCGCTCGCGTGGTCGTGGTCACCACACGCCTCCCTCCGAGCCGGATTACTGCCGCACTTCGAGGGCAAGGTCATCAGCACCGCCGTGAAATACGGCTACCAGATGATCGCGGTGGACCTGAATGCCGACGGCAAAAAGGACTTGCTCGCCATCGACGAGCAATCCACCGAGTTGGCCTGGCTGGAAAACCCTTCCTGGACCCGCCACGTCCTGGCCACGGATGTGCCGCGCCCGCTCAATGCCGCGTGCTGGGACGTCGATGGAGACGGCATCCCCGAGGTGGCCCTCGCTTACCGGTTCGAACCGCGCCCCAGCCAAAGCATCGGGAATCTGGTGCTGCTCACGCATGGTGCGGACGTGCGCCAGCCCTGGACATCGCGCGAGATCGACCGCGTGCCCACGGCCCATCGGATTCGCTGGATGGACCCCGAAGGCCTGGGAAAGAAAGTGCTCCTGCTGGGGCCGATGGTCGGAAAGAGCTTTCCCCCGGCGGAAGGCGATTCCGTCCCCATCTATCTATACCGCCCCGGCACCTGGCAGCGTGAAACCATCTCCACCGATCCGCGCGGGATCTTGCATGCCATCAACCCTGTCCCCTGGGACGGCTCGCCTCGCGAGCAACTCCTCGCCGCCAGCTATGCCGGTCTGCACCGACTCGAGTTCGCGCGTGGCCAATGGCAAGTCAGCCTGCTCACGCCCGGCGACCCTCGCCCCTGGCCCCTCTCCGGCAGCAGCGAAGTACGCCTGGGCCACCTGGAAAAGCGTCGTCTCCTGGTGACCATCGAACCCTGGCATGGCCATCAGGTGGTGGTGTACCTGCCCGAGGGTGACCAGTGGAAACGCGTGGTGATCGAGGACGCCATGGAAAACGGACACGGCCTCGCGGTGGGAGATCTCGACGGCGACGGCCGCGATGAAATCGTCAGCGGTTTCCGCGGCAAGGGATTCCACGTCTCCCTCTTCCAGGCTACGGACCCCCGCGGTGTGCAGTGGCGCAAGACGGTGCTGGATGACGGCGGCATCGCCGCGGCGGACTGCGTGATCGAGGACTTCAACGGGGACCGCCTGCCAGACATCGCCTGCGTGGGTGCCTCCACGGGCAACATCAAGCTTTACCTCAATACCGGCAAACCACGTGCCCAGCCCTGAACGCGGCGCGCGAAACGCCGCACCGCATCCACGTTCCGCCCCCATTGGCAGGCATTACGAGCGATAGCGTTCGAGCCAGTGCGCGTACGGCGCGGGCAGAGTCCAGGCCGCTCGATCCACCTGCAGTTCCAGCGCGGCACGATACGGCCAGTGCGGATTGGCCAGATGCGCGCGACCGACCAGGACCTGGTCCAGGTTCCCCGACGCCACCGCGTCCTCCGCGAGTCGCGGCGTGTCGATTCCCCACGACGACGCCACCAGAAGACCGGATTCGCGGCGCACCCGCCCGGCGATGGGCACCAGAAAGGCCGGCGCCCAGGGAATCTTCGCCGCCGGAGTGGAAAAGCCGATCGAGACGCTCAGGAGGTCGAGCCCTCCTTGCTTGAAGCCACGAGCCAGTTCTACGGACTCCGCCAGTGTCTCCTCGTCGCGGCCATCAAACTCGATCACTCCGAAACGCGCCGTCAACGGCAGTCGCTCCGGCCACACCTCGCGCACCGCCTCCAAGGTCTCCAGGAGGAATCGACAACGGTTCTCCAGGCTGCCGCCGAACTGGTCGCGACGCTGGTTGGAATGCGTCGAGAAGAAGCTCTGACCCAGGTAGCCGTGGGCGAAATGCAATTCCAGCCAGCGAAACCCCACGTCGCGCGCGCGGATGGCGGCCGCCACGAAATCCGATTTCACGCGCGCGATGTCCCCCAAGGTCATCTCGCGCGGCACACGCGGTAGATTCGCGCCGAACGCCACCGCCGAGGGCCCGATCGTCGGCCACGCACGAGGATCGCCTTCCGGGAGGTGGTCGTCCCCTTCCCAGGGTCGATTCGCGCTGGCCTTCCGACCGGCATGCGCAATCTGAATGCCGGGTACGGCCCCTGCCTTCTCCATCGCGGCGACCACCGGCGCGTAAGCCTCGGCCTGAGTGTCGTTCCAAATGCCCGTGCATCCCGGCGAGATCCGTCCCTCCGGCGCCACCGCCGTCGCCTCCACCACCACCAGACCCGCACCGCCCCGCGCCAATCCCGCCAAGTGAACCCGATGCCAGTCGTTGATCAGCCCGTCCTCAGCCGAGTACTGGCACATCGGCGGTACGCCAATGCGATTCCTCAAGGTGACGTCTTTGATGCGAAGGGGTGAGAAGAGGTGAACCGGGGAGCTGGACATAGTCGGGTCGTTCGTTGCGCGACGGCGCCACGCACCCTGACCCAACCCACTCTGCAAGTCGACCTTCGAGGTCCCAACAGCCTCCCCAGACAGAGACAAATGGACTGCCACCCCCACTGCCCTCGCGCTCCCCCCTTTTCCCTCCCTCGGTGTCGCTCGGTGGATCGCTCGGCTGGTCGAGTCGACCCGACAGGTTCGGAGCCAGGTCCACCGATGAGACACAGAAAAACACAGAGGATCACCGCCAGCCCGAAGCCCTCGCTCCCCTCCTCTGTGTCACTCCTTGGCCTCTGTGGATCGCTCGGCTGGTCGAGTCGACCCGACAGGTTCGGAGCCAGGTCCACCGATGAGACACAAAAA
>JADLFD010000018.1 GCA_020845805.1 Verrucomicrobiales bacterium
AGAGCAGCCCTCGACGATTTCCGAGATCAAAGTCCCGAACATGGTTTCGACGAGGTATCCGACCCCGGCCTGGTAGGCCTCCCGCAGAGCGAACTCCAGGGCAACGGGGATTTCGGCGAGGCCGATCCAGGAGGCGGCCAGGGAAACGGCGTCCAGGGTAACCAGCCATTGAGCGATGCAGTCCTGTTGCTGGAACGCGCGTCGCAGGGTCAGGAATTGCTGGGGCAGGGCAGAGCCCGAGACCAGAGTTTCGTGGAGCAACCCTGACATCCAATCGCCGAGGACGTTCTGCAGGTCGACGTCGAAGTCGAGGACGGGTTCCAGCAGTTGCTGGAGAGGAGTGTCGAGATCGGAGAAGTGGAAGGCGTTCTGGATTTCGCGGCGCAGGACCTGTTCGAGATGGGTATGGAAGTCGGCCGTGGGCAGGTGTGAAGCACTGGCCAGGAGCTCTAGGGTGGTGCGTTCCGAAAGCTGGATGGCATCGAGGGACAGGAGGAGTTCAGCGAGGCTGCTGCCGGTCTGGCCGGGGGCATCCAGGCGGAGACCCCAATGTGACAGGGCTTGGCGCACGGTCATCGCGCCATCGATCCCCGCGCGTTCGGGCATCAGTGCCAGCAGACCACGGGCGACCAATCGGCCGTAGAGCAGGCCGCTGGGGAGGCGCCGAGCCGCTGCGGCGTGGGCCTTGGGGAGGGGCAGGTCCGACAGGCCGAGGTCGAGAGCGGGGGCCAGTCGGCTGGCGAGGTTCTCGCCCAGGCTCCGTTGCATGGCTTCGAGCCGGGCCTGGACCTCTCGTTGGTAACCGGCGAGGTCCGGGCGTCCGCTGAGGTAGCGATGGAACTTGAGGAGCTCAAACCAGGCGTACCCGTCGGGATTGAGATGTCGCCCCGTGGAGGCGTCATTCCAGGAGAACAGGGCCAGATGAATGAGTTCGCTCGCTGATTCAGGGTAGCGTGCGCAGGAGGGGAGTTGCAGGCCGGGCACCCAGTCGAGCAGATCGTCCAGGCCGTCGAGGAGGGTGTTGAGTGTGCCGAAGCCGCCGCAGGTGCGCAGGGTGAGGGTCACCAGTTCTCCTGGGGCGGAGTGGGCCATCGCCTCGATGAGCTCGCGCAGCGTCCACTGCATGAAGGCGGGGTTGCCGATGAGGGGTGCGATGACTTCGAGGGTGAGTTGGCGGATGAAGGATTCCTCGGTCAGATCGGCGTGAAAGGCGCCAGCAATCCGGGCGCGTGTTTCAGACGTGGTGGCCTGATGAAGATCGGGTCCGAGGATATTCTCCAGCCAGAGCCGCAATGGTGGGGAGAACCATTCCTCGCTTAAGGCCGCCTCGTGTTCTGGGTTTAGGCGATCGGAGATCACCTGGGCGAGTGCGGTCTCGAGGGGCAGATCCGGCGAGAGACCCAGTTGATCGAGTACGGCGGAAAGGCGCTCCTCGGGTGGAAACCGTTCCAGGATCAACGAACCCAGGGTGCGTTGGGGGTGACCTTGAAGTTCGATGGAACGGCTGAGGCCAAGAGTCTGCCATTCGGCGAGCTTGTGGGTGGGAATACTGCGAGAAAGCAGTTCGCGCAGGGGCAGTTGCAGGGCGTCGCCGCGCACGACACGCTCGAGTTTGGGCTGCCAGAAGGTTTGGCGATGGGCTTCGCGTCGGGGCTCGAAGACGCGAAGTCGAACCTGCGGCGAGCCGGAATCGAAATGGAGGCTGGCGGGGTTCCCGCCGAAGAGTTGGCTGACCGGATCCTCATCCTGCACGGACCATCCTTGCGGACCACCCCAGAGCAGGCGTGGGGAATCCGGTTGGGCCAGATCGATGAGCACCTGCTGGTGCACACGCTGACCTGGGTCTCCGGTGATCTGCGAACTGGGGACCACCTGTTGGAGCAGGCTGGCATGGCGCCCGGCGATGTGGAGTTGGGTCATGCCAAGTCCGAGGCCGGTCAGGGTCGGAGGCAGGTCATGTTCAAAGTCAAGGCGTCCGCTGGCATCGAGGAGGTAGTGAGCCAGTCCGCGCCGCGTCTGCAGCAGCAGTCCGCGATCGTGGGGATGGAGCGCGAGCGGCGTGAACATGACGCCGTTGGTAAGGAGGGATCCGAAATCCAGCGACGAGGTAAGCCGCGGGTGGTGAGGCAGGCGGGTATTCCACACGTCGATCCGTTCATGTCCCCGGGCGTCCGTGAGGGCGACGTAGAGGTGGTCCTGGTGGCCCGCCACGGTACGGATGGACACGGACTCGCTGCCGGGGAGCTCGGCATAGAGTGTCGCTTGGAGCACGGCCGGGTGCGGATGGGGGGCGAGTGGAGAGGGGACGGCCGAGTCCGCGCCGCGGGCAGGCGCAAGACCGGCGAGCAGGCATGTCCAAAAGCCACTGAGCGCTCGAGCGAGGAATGAGGGGGAGGGACGGGGGATGGTCAAAGGAGGGGGCCTGGCCGGATTCTGGGCCGAGGCCTGAGAACTTCATCGGCCGAATCCGAAACGACTTCAGTTCGGCGGGCCCTGGGGCGGTGACCACGAGATTCTTGCGCGACCGGGAGTGGGCTCCACGATATCGGCAGTTCCCATCATGCACTCACCCGCTGCCCTGGTGTCGAAGGCCGTTCCACCGAGTCCACTGAACCGCTGGGCTTCCCGGCGGCGGTGGTACGCCGTGGCTTTCTGGCTGGTGATGGGCGCCGTACCGGGGACGCGGGGAGCGGCGGAGCCGTCGGGGGCGTTCTTCCGCGACTGGCTGTTGTGCGGGCCGTTTCCGGCGCTGACCGCGGAGGCGTCGGATTTGGAGGCCATCCGGCTGCCTGGTTTGTATACCGACTGGCTGAGTGCGACCGGAGGCGAGACCGCGGTGCGTCCGAAGGAGGGGGAGGAAGTCCGACACGCGGGAGGGATGGCGGTGTGGCGCGGGTACCGTTCCGAAACCGAGGCCCTCAATCTGGATGTCGCGGTGTCCAAGACCAACGGGGTGGTGGCATATGCGTATCGCGAGATCGAATCCGATCGTGACGTGGTGGGTTTGCTTGCGGTGGGGAGTAACGATGGCGCGCGCGTGTGGTGGAACGGGGAAGAGATCCTCGATGTGCCCGGACCGCGCGGGCTGAAGCCCGATCACAATCTCGTGCCGGTCGCGCTGGGCAAGGGTGTGAACCGATTGCTGGTGAAGATCGAGGAGCGTGGGAACAGTTGGCGGTTGGCGTGTCGGTTGCTTCCGCTTGGACACCAGGGCTTCGCGGAGCGGTTGCGGTTGTTCGAGGTTCAGACTTCGATGGAGGGCGTGCCGACGATTCGGGCGCGATCCAGCCAGGCGCTGATGACGGCGCTGGTGAAGTCCGCGCGGTTTGAGGTGGTCTCGGAAGCGACCCCGGATCGGACCTTGTGGACCGGCGATTGGAAGGGTGAGTCCTCGTTGGGAGTAGGCGTCAGCACCGCGCGGTTTGGGCGGTTCCGGATGCGGGCGGAGGTGGCGTTAGCGGATGGTGGTCGGCAGGAGTGGATCATGCCATTCACGGCGGGACGGAGGTCAGAGCATGTGCTTTTCGAAGGCGGCCGCAGTGCGTACCGCATCGTACTGGATCAGGCGGCTTCGGAGAGCGAACGCTGGGCGGCCGACGAATTGCAGCGGTGGCTCGCCGAGATCGGCGGTGTATCGCTCCCGGTCCAGGTCGGTTCCGGGGTGTGGCCGGGGGGAGCAAAGGGGATTCACGTCGGGTGGAGTGAGCCGGTGCGGGAGTTGTTGGGTACGGGCGCGAAGCCGCCGTCGGCCTCGGACGAGGGGTTTCACTATCAGTCGGTGGGAGACGCCATTGTGATTTGGGGCGGGCGACAGCGAGGAACGATGCACGGGGTGATGTCGTTTTTGGAACGGGAGTTGGGCGTGCGTTTCTACACCCCGTCGGTGACCGTCGCCCCGAAGCGAGAGCGCTGGGCCTTCACGGGGCTGGACCATGCCGAGTCACCGGGCGTGCGCGTTCGGAACGACTTTTACTTCGAAGCCTTTGACCCGACCTGGGCGGCGCGGAACCGAGTGAACGGCGCCATGAGTCCGCGTCCACAACCGGGCGGTGTGGAGACCTACTGGTCGGTGCACACCTTCTATCCCCTCGTCCCGCCGGAGGAGTTTTTTGGTGAGCATCCGGAATATTTCAGCCTGATTGAGGGCGTGCGCACGCATGAGCGTGCGCAGCTGTGTCTGACCCAGCCCGACGTCCTCCGGATCGTCATCGAGCGGTTGCGCCGGCGCATGCGGGAAAGTCCGGAGTATCTCATCTACGACGTGTCGCAGAATGATTGGGCGGGGCCCTGTGAGTGTGCGAAGTGTCGTGCCTTGGCCGAGCGGGAAGGGAGCGAGTCGGGGCCGGTGTTGCACTTTGTGAACCAGGTGGCGGACGCGGTGCGCGAGGAGTTTCCGAACAAGTTTGTGGGGACGCTGGCGTATCAGTACACGCGCAAGCCCCCGCGGGTGGTGAAGCCTCGGGACAACGTCGTGGTGCGTTTCTGCAGCATCGAATGTTGCTTTGCGCACCCCTTCACCACCTGTCCGGAGAACCGCAGTTTCGTCGAGGACATGGATGGCTGGGCCAGGATCGCGCCCCACCTCTACATCTGGGACTACGTCGTGAACTTCAGCCACTACGTCATGCCGTATCCCAACTTCCGCGCCCTGGCGCCCAACATCCGCTTCTTCCGTGATCACCGCGCCATCGGGATTATGGAACAGGGGGCGTATCAGAGCCGCGGGGGCGAGTTCGCGGAGTTGCGCGCCTACGTTTTGGCGCGGCTGCTCTGGGATCCGGAGGCCGCGGTGGAGCCGATCGTGGCGGATTTCATGCACGGCTACTACGGGCGCGCGGGTCAGTTCGTGCAGGCCTATTTCGATCTGCTCCATGGCCGCCTCACGCCGGAGACGCACATCCGTCTCGGTCTCCAGCATGACGACGCGTTGTTTTCGGATGCCTTCGTCGAGGAG
This sequence comes from Verrucomicrobiales bacterium, assembly GCA_020845805.1. Taxonomy (GTDB): domain Bacteria; phylum Verrucomicrobiota; class Verrucomicrobiia; order Limisphaerales; family CAIMTB01; genus CAIMTB01. Next base: position 4,955 of record JADLFD010000018.1, read on the forward strand.
GCGGGAATGCTATTCGATCGGGCCGAGGCCGTGGCGGACACCGAGTCGGTGCGACGCCGGGTGGAGCTGGCGCGGTTGCCGCTCTTGTACCTCAAGTGCAAGCGGTCCCCGCTGGTGGCGAAGCAGGATGGGAGTTACGCACGACTCTTGGAGATCGCGCAGCGTGAGGGGGTGAGCCACTTCGCGGAGGCCGGAGACCCGCACCGGAAAGCGTTCCATTCGGAAGTGGAATCGGCGCGCTGAGGAGGGCTTGGTTGGGACGGTGATGCAGGGTGGATCGGGAGACGATCGGGTTGCGGGCGCGGGAATTTCCGCTTTCGGTCTTCAGTTCCGACAACGGCCCCCGGCAGAGTGCGGACCTTGCCCATGCTGACCGGCCTGTATGTCGCGGCGCGGATCATCGCCAACCCGGTTTCCAATGTCTTCCAGAAGCAGCTGACGCAGCGTTCGGCGAATCCTCTGTTCATCATTGGCGCCACGCACGCCCTGCTGACGCTGGCGGTGCTGCCCTTGCTGATGGGCCCGGCGGGAGGGCCAGTCGCTCCGGGGTTTGGGGTGAACATCATGCTCTGCGCGGTGCTGGCGGTGGGCGGCAACGTGCTGCTGGTTCACGCGTTGAAGAGGTCGGATCTCTCGATCCTCGGGCCGCTCAACGCGTACAAGGCGGTGATCAGTCTGGCGCTGGGCGTGGTGGTGATTGGGGAAGTTCCCACGGTGCTGGGTGTGGCCGGAGTGCTGCTGATCCTGGCGGGGAGCGGGTGGGTGATGGATCCGCAGCCTCACCTGGGAACGGGCGCCTCCCTGATGCGGTTCTTCGGTGAGCGAGGGGTTCAGTTACGCTTCGCGGCCCTGGCGCTTTCGGCGACGGAGGCGGTGTTTCTGAAGAAGGCGCTGTTGCTCGCGTCACCGCTGACCGCGTTTGTCTGGTGGTCGATTCTTGGGTTGCCGCTGGCCGGGATCGTGGTGGCCGGGTGGCTGGGGAAAGGCGCGTTGCGGGAGCTCCGACTTTTCCGGGAGCATTGGCGGACCTACCTGGCCCTGGCGTGTTCGACTGGAGTGATGCAACTGGCGACCCTGCTCACGTTCGGAGCGATGCCGGTGGGATACTCGCTCGCTCTGTTCCAGTTGTCCGCACTGCTGAGTGTCCTCCTCGGTCACCATTACTTCCAGGAGGGTCATCTTCGACGGCGTCTGCTGGGATCGCTGGTGATGGTGGCGGGCGCGGTGTTGATTGTGACGCTCGGGCGGAGTCGCACGTAAGTGAAGACCGACTGGAAGGTAAGGGAGATCCTGCGGCGGAGGCCATCCGCCGCAGGACGCAACGTAAGTTAGGATCCCCGTGGATCCCGGGGAGCGCGGGTCAGTCCTTCAACTGCTGGAGCCAGATGTTGCGGTACCGGACCCGGTTGCCATGGTCCTGCA
>JADLFD010000019.1 GCA_020845805.1 Verrucomicrobiales bacterium
CCGCGCGACGCGGGTCGGCACGGCCCGCTGACGCACGTGCACCTCCACCCCCGCCGCACGCAGTCGGTCGAGCTCCGGGCGCTCCCCGGGAAACGACGCCACACAGGCCCGTACCCGATGCCCACCCCGCGCCAGCCGGGCGGCCGTGCGACTCCACAGCTCTTCGGAACCGCCCCAGGAATACCCTTCCATCGAGGATAGGAATGTGAAGTTCACGCCAGACTCCGTCCTTGCCCTTCGCTCCCCGCTTGCTCCCGCGATCACCGAGGCTCTTCTGCCTGCTCCCGCGCGCGCCGGGCCATCACCCAGGGGCCCAGCGCATACCAATGATAGCTGATGGCAAACCCAGCCACGTGCTCGCGATCGTAAAACAATCTCAACCCACGCTCCAGCCACGCGACGACGCGCCGGCTCAACGCTCGGGTCACCCAAGTCCGCGACCCATGCCTCCACTTGGCGGCCGGCAGCCAGCACAGGCTGAACCACCACCACAGCGGAATCCAGGGTCGCTCATACTCGCCGTAAACCCGCCGCAGCTCCCTCATGGTCTCGCGCCAGCCCTTCACCGACTTGTTCTGTCCCGTGACGCGATACACCGAGAGATCCTGCGGAAGAAACGCCCACTTCGCCCCGCCCACCTTCAGCCACGTCCACAACTCCAAATCCATGGTGTAGTGCAAATCCTCGCGCACCCTCGGGCTCCGCCCCAGGAGGCGCCGCCGAAAGAAACAACTCGGCTGCAGCAGGAGATTCACCGTCGGCAGTCGACGCACCGCGCGCGCGTCGACGCACGTGGAAAAGTCCGGGGTCCGCCCATCCTCATGATGATACCGGGCATTCCCCGCCACCACGTCCACGCCGCCCTCCGACCCCGCCGCACCGTCTCGAAACGCACCCTGCACCGCCCGCAGCGCGCCGGGCAGGAGGAAGTCATCGCTGCACAACCAGTTCACCACCTCCCCGGTGCAACGCGCGAACCCCTTGTTGATGGCATCGCTCTGACCCCGGTCCCGTTCGCTCACCCACCCGGTCAGCCAGGGCGCATACTTCCGGATGATCTCGACACTCCCGTCCGTGCTCCCGCCATCGATGATGAAAAGCTCGCTGGGCGGTGGATCCTGCAGCAGGACCGAACGGATCGACTCCTCGAGGTAAGCCGCCTGATTATAGGAGACGAGAACCAAGCTGATGGAGACCTCATTCTCGGCGGGCGAGGCGGAGTCCGGACCGATCCCCGGGCGCACCGCGGCAGCGGTCGCGTCGGGGGGATTCTCCAGGGGCACATCCCAGGGCCAGCCCGTTCGCCCGCCGACGGAAGGCAGGGCGCGGAGCGGCGGGGGAGCGGGGGTGGAAGGCAGGGCGGAGGCGTCCTCGGCGGGACGAGACTTCGTCCCGGTCACTTCGCGGGCGCACGGACCCGCCAAGCTAACGTGCATCGGCCGACTCCTCCCGTTCGTACGGCTCAAACTTTACGAAACGTACAAAGCGTGGCTCGCGGCGTCAAAGGATTGTTGCCCCGCCCCAGGGCGCGCTCCGGGGCACGGAGGACCCGCACGAAACGCGAGTGCCGTTCCTCCCCTCCGGAATGGTCCGTCGGGGCGAGGCCAGAGGCTCTTGCGAAAGTGAGTGCCCAGTGAGTGCCCGCCCCAAACTCACTCACTCACCCAGTCACTCACATGCGGAAGCTACTCGCTCGAAGGTGAAACGTGACGGACGCCGCGCCGACCCGCACACGAAACCAGCTCACGGGAGGCCTGAATCCAACCGGATTCTTGTTGGGTATCACCACTCCACGAATCAAGGTTTCGGAAGCTAGAGAAAACAAAAGCCGCCTTCGTCGTCACGAGGGCGGCGTTCAAAATTGGAACCGGCGTTGGCGCTACTCTTCCCCGGCGAGCTTCGCAGGTGTCTCCCGGTCGGCCTCGATCATGACCTCCACCATGCGGCGGAGATCTTCGAGTCCGGTGGCCGGGATGATCACGTGGTCGCGGCGTCCGCCGACGTCCTCCGTAATACGAAGGAAGCGTCCACGCGGGTTTTCCTTGAGGCTCAGGATGAAGACTTTCCGTTCCACCTGGAACTTCTCGGAACGGATCGTCTCTTCCGGAGGCGCAGGATGCGGCACACCACTGTTGCGAAACCCGTTGGATGGGTAGCGGCGTTCGTGTGAGATCATACCTCTTGTGAATCCCTAGTTGCTCACTCACCCCCTGGTGAGTGATGCACCTAGAGTTCAGCCAGAGCTGGGATTGTCAAATCCGCATCCTGGCTTTGGAGAAAAGCCGGGGTCCGCCGCTGTTCGGGGAAGCCTGCTGCAGGAGGTAGACGGCCACGCCGGCGAGTGAGATGACGTTAAACACGACGCCGATGCCCTGCCAGATGTTGAGGGAATGCGCCGCCTGACGTTGAGCGGGCGTGAGGGGCTGACGGAGAACCTGACGGCTCGGTCCGAGGTAGGATTGCGCGTTGTAGGCCCGGCACTTGGGAACGACGTAAAGCCGGCCCGCGCTCCCCAACACGAGCAGGGTGAGCAACAGGAACAGGAGCCGTCGGTCGAACGGCCGACCACTGTACAGCCACTCCCCCAGAGCATGCACGAGCGCGATGCTGGCACAGGTCACCTGGAAAAGGTGAAACCGTTGGGACGCGACGAACGAGACTTCGTTGGCATGCAACGGGCCCAGGAGCCGCATCACCTCCAGGCCTCCCAGCACCGTGTCGATGCCCAGCACGAAGAACACGGTCCCCCCCAGCCAGATGGCGGCGGTCCCCAGCCCCGCGAGGCGCAAGAACGTGATCACCGTGGGCACCGTAGAAAACCACGCCAAACCAAGCCAAGCCTGGATTCCCTTCCGGGCCCTCGAATCTTGGGTGCTTCCCCACCCCGTCCCGACGTGGTGCGGCCCGCCCGCGCCCGCCCTTCACGTCACCGCCGGGCGCGCTTCGGCTTCGCGATCCGCGCGCGCGAAGCCTCTTCAGCCGACCCCTCGGCAGCGCTGGCGATCGCCGCCTTGGTATCGGCCATGAGGGTCTCCAGCTCTTCTTTGAAACTCTCCTTGGCCGCCCGCGCCATGCGATCGATGAAGAGGATGCCGTTCAGGTGATCCACCTCATGCTGAATCGCCTTGGCCAGGAGACCCCCGCATTTGAACTCCAGTTTTCGCCCATCGGGAGTCTGCGCCCGCACCACCACCGCCTCTGGCCGCGCGATGTCGGAATACATCTCCGGAAAGCTGAGGCAGCCCTCGGGTCCGGACACGGGATCCCCGGCCGGAGTGAGTTCGGGATTGATCAGGGCCAGCGGCATGAAGTCGTCGACGGCCGCGGGTTCACCGTTCAACCAGAGGGTCGAAGGCCGGTCCTCGATGCCACGCACATCCACCACCGTCAGCTGCAACGCCTGTCCGACCTGCTGGGCGGCCAGGCCGATCCCATGGGCGTCGTACATGGTGTCGAACATGTCGGCCACCAACTGGCGGAGCTCCGGGGTCACGCTCGCGATCCGCGACCCTTTTTGCCGTAGGGCCGGATGGCCGTATTTGACGATGGGCAGAATCATGCGCGCCTCTCCGATCGATGGCGGGATGCGGGCGGCACGTCAGGCCTTGGGCCAGTCCCGCATCAACCCGGCAATGTCGGCCACGGCGGGACTCTGTCCGGTGCGCACGTAGAAGCCGCTGGTACTGACGCCGCAGAGCAGGGACTGCGCGTTGCTGAGGCCGAGCAGTTTGCCGAGCACGAACCCTGAATTGAAATGGTCGCCCGCCCCGGTGGTGATGAGCGGTTTGGCCACGAACGGGCCGTCCACGTCGTCCACCGCCGCACCGCTGCAGGCCAGCGCATGCCGGGTGGGATGCACCACGATCGTGTTCACTGGGACCTTCTGGCGGATGGCCGCGGTGAGGGCCTGCAGGTCGGCGCGCGAGTGGGAGTAACCGGTGAGACCCAACACCTCGCCCACTTCGAAGGCTTCCTTCTCGTTCAACCCGAGGATGCACTCGAAATGATTCTGGAAGGAGGTGATGAGCGAGAGCGCACGCTGGCGCTCGGAGACCGGCCGCTTCTCGGGATCCGCCAGATCGAAGAACATCCAGCGCTTCGGCCCGGTGAGCTTGGGGCAGATCTCCTTCTGCATCGCCTCCCAGATGTCGCTCATGTAGGGGAGCATCGTCCAGTTGACGAACCCGACCAGCGACGCGCGACCGAGATGTTGCTCCACCAGCGGGCGTTTGCCGTGCTTCTCGATGTTGGCCCAGGTGACCTCAGCCAGGGGGAACATCTTCCCGAACAGCAGCTTGCCGTCCTCGAACTCCAGCGCGTCGGTGCGGCCTGGATCGGCGATGGTGTGCACCTCGGCGTGCCGCGCGAATTCGTCGAACACCGGGTGAAGGGTCGGGTAACCCAGCGCGCCCAGGTAGGTGACGCGCACGCCGAACGCCGCGAGGGCGTTGGCCATGATGGGCCCGTTCCCCCCCAGCTTGGTGCGCGTGGTCACCAACTCCACGTTGGTGCTGCGGCCCGCCGCCGCGGCGATGCGCTCCGCCAGCGCGGAAATGGTCGGGATGCGTGAGTACTGGCGCGCGTCCTGGCGCTCGTCGACCACGGCGATGATCTCGTCGACGAAGCCGTCGAGGCCGAGAAACGCGGAGAGTTGAGGCACTTTGGCGGCGGCGCCCTGGAGCGCCGCGGCGCACGCGGAACGGAACTCAGGTGTGTTCATGAAACGGAAATCGTGACTGTCGTCGGTTCGAGTCTCACTCGTCGAGCCGGACGCCCACCAACTCGAGAAAGCGCTCGAGTTCGTCGTCCGAGAAAAAGCGGATGTCGATCTGACCGCGTCCCTGGCGGTAACGCACGGTCACCTTGGTGCCCAGGCGCTGGCACAGGCGGTCCTCGATCGCCACCACGTGCGGATCCCGTGTGGACACGGGGACCGGAGTCGCGGTGTTGGACACGGCCGCTGATTTGGGCGGCGGCGGCGCACTCAGCCGGGCAACCAGTTCCTCGGCCTGCCGCACGCTGAGCCGCTCCGTCACCACCCGCTGCGCGGCCGAGGCCACCAACTCGGTGGAACCCAGCCCCAGCAGGACTTTGGCATGGCCGGTGGACAGAACGCCCTCACGCAACTGGCCCTGGACCGGGGCCGGCAGCTTGAGCAGCCGCAGCGCGTTGGCGACCGCCGTGCGACTGCGGCCCACCTTCGTCGCCACCCCCTCCTGGGTGAGGCGAAAACGCTCGATGAGCTCCTGATAACCCTGCGCCTCGTCCATCGGGTTCAGGTCCTCACGCTGGAGGTTCTCCACGAGCATCAGCTCCAGCGCCGTGGTGTCGTCCGCCTCGCGGATAATCACCGGCACCTCGGTCAACCCGGCAAGTTGGGATGCCCGCCAACGGCGCTCGCCGGCGATCAGTTCCAGGAATTCGCCACTGCGCCGCACCACGAGCGGCTGGAGAATCCCCTGGGCGCGAATGGAATCCGCCAGCTCCTGCAGGCTCTCCGGCGGAAAATCATGCCGCGGCTGCAAGGCCGAAGGCCGCACCCGCGTGACCGGCACATGCTCGACCCGCGGCCCGGTCTGAACCACCCCCGTGGCAACCGAAGCCACTCCGCCCGCCTGGGCCGCATCCGGTCCCGGCGTGGCCACCGTCGCGGCGGGAGTCGGCGGCACGGCTCCGCCGGCGGGTTTTCCACCCAGCAGCGCCGACAGGCCACGTCCTAAAGCCGCTTTTGACATCGAGGACCGACACTCTCCCGGACCCGCCACAAGGTGTCAAACCGCCGTAAGAAAACGTCCGCCGCTCTCCCGCCGCCCCTGGCCCCGCATCAGGACACCCCGGGACGCGAGGACCGGTGGCGCCCACGTATCCACCCACCCTGCGGGGGGGGGGACTCCGATCTCGGACATTCCCTTTTTCTGGGCACAACCTTCCTTGCCCCGGGCGGCTTGCCTCCGCCATGCTCCCGCGCCGTTGGTGGGGATTGCAGGGGGAAAGGGAGAGCGAACGCGCGAATACAAGGTCTGGGCCCGGGCCCCGGCCGCTTGGTCTTCGATCAGTTCCGACATCCTCGCACCGGGCATCCATCACGTGAAACAGGGCCTGCCGGCATTTGTATCATCATGGCCATCGCGCACACCGCCGCCCACCGGATCCGCGGCATCACCACCTGCGTTCCGTCGCGTGTGTTCGACAACGCCCGCGACGCCACCGCGTTTCCGCCCAAAGAAGTGGATGCGGTGGTGAAGATGGTGGGCGTCCGCCAGAGACGCCTGGCGGACGACACGACCTGCAGCAGCGACCTCTGCCGCGCCGCCGCCCAGGATCTCCTCCACGCGCTCGGCTGGGAACCCGCCACCGTCGGGGCCCTGATCATGGTCACGCAGAGTCCGGACTACTTCCAGCCGTCCACCGCGTGCGTGCTGCAGGAGAGCCTCGGCCTGCCCGACACCTGTGCCGCGTTCGATGTCGGGCTGGGTTGCTCGGGCTACACCTACGGGCTGTGGCTGGCGGGCATGATGCTGCGGAACTCCGACATCCAGCGCGTGCTCCTGCTGCACGGGGAAACCCCCACCCGGTTCTGCGATCCCACCGACCGCTCGGTAGGGCTCCTGTTCGGGGATGCCGGATCCGCCACTGCCCTCGAAGCCGCCGCCCCTGCTTCGGAGGCCAAGTGGTGGTTCAGCCTGCACACCGACGGCAAGGGCGCGCGTGATCTGATCATCGAGGCGGGCGGTTTCCGTGACCGGTTCGCCCCCGATCACCGCCGGCATTTCCTGAGCATGAACGGCGCCAACATCATGAACTTCACCTTGAAGCGCGTGCCGCCCCTGGTGGAGGAAACCCTGGCCGCCGCGGGCACCCGCCCCGAGGCCGTGGACTATTTCATTCTCCACCAGTCGAACCAGTTCATCATGAGGCATCTCGCCAAGAAGTGCGGCCTTCCCCTGGACCGCCTGCCAATCACCTTGGGCGACTTCGGCAACACGGGCGGCCCGTCCGTGCCGCTCACCGTCACGCGCGGCGGCCTGACGCGCCCCACGGACCGCGCACTACGCCTGCTGATGATCGCCTACGGCGTCGGCCTCTCGTGGGGCTCGGCACTGGTCGACCTGCCCCCCGATGCGCGACTCAACCACTTGATCTACCCCGCCGATGTTCCCAGTCCGGCCCCCAGCGCCTGAGGGGCGGTCGCAGCCCTTGCCTTGATGCGTTCATCCCTTCACCGCCCATGAGCGAACAAGAAGCCCTCGGCTGGCTGGCCAAGCTCTTCAACCAGCCCCCCGAGTCCATCACTGCCCAAACCCCGCGCGAGGACATCCCCGAATGGGACTCCCTGGGTATCCTCACGCTCATGGCCGGTCTCGACGAACGCTTCGGCATCCTCCTGGCCGACGACACCCTCAAAGCCATGACCCGGGTGGACGATGTCCTCCAGGTCCTGCGTTCGAACGGAAAACTCTCCTGATCCAACCCGTTTCCCCTCCTCCCGCGTGCGGTTCATCCTCGTCGATTCGATCCTGGAACTGGTGCCCGGCCAACACGCCGTCGCCACGCGCTTCATCGCGCCCGACTGCGACTTCTTCGCCGACCATTTCCCCGGCTTTCCCGTGGTCCCCGGCGTGCTGCTCACCGAGATGATGGCACAAACCGCCGGCAAGTGCCTCGACTCCGAACCCCTCGCGCGCGGCAAGGCCATGCTCACCCAGATCCAGTCGGCACGATTCACGGACTGGGTGCGCCCGGGGCAGACCGTCCTCCTGCACGCGCGCATCAAATCCAGCCGGCCGCAGTTCGCCACCGCCTCATGCCATGCTGAAGTGGAGGGCCGCAACGTGTGCTCTGCCGAACTGCTCTTTGCCTTCCTCGCACCCGGTCAACTCGCGGCGGGTTACCGTGACGAGGTCCTGGACACCTTCCTGGCCCGCACCTCCCGTTCGAACGCGGACATCGCAACACCACCGGTCACCGACTTCCCCGACACGCCTTCTCCGCAGCCTCCCAAAACGGTATGAGCGACCCGTTTCAACTCGTCGGCAAACACGTCCTCGTCACCGGCGGCACCCGCGGCATCGGTCGCGCCATTTCGCTGCGCTTCGCTCGTGCCGGCGCCTCGGTGCTCGCCAACTACGTGCGCGACACCCAGGCCGCGGACGCCCTGCGGCAGGAAGCCCAGGACGCCGGCCTCGCCCTGGAGACCGTGCGCGCCGATCTCACCAGCGAGAAAGGCCTCGCCACACTTGTCGCTGAGGTCCAAAGCCGCTTCCCCTCCCTCTCCTGCATCGTCCACGCCGCGGCCACCGGCGTGCACAAACCGCTCGATCAACTCACGCTGCGGCATCTCGATTGGACGTTCGCCCTGAACGTGCGCGCGTGCTTCGAGCTCGTGAAACAACTCCTCCCCAGCTTCGCCCCCGGCGGCACCGTCCTCGGCGTCTCCTCCGAGGGCGCCCGCCACGCGGTCCCGCATTACACCGTCGTCGGCGCCTCCAAAGGCGCCCTCGAAGCCATGCTCCGCCACCTGGCCGCCGAACTCGCGCCCAGGGGGATCCGCGTCAACCTCCTCGCGCCCGGCTCGATCGCCACCGACGCCTGGAAAGCCATGCCCGACGCCGCATCACGCCTGGCGACCGAAGCCACTCGCACCCCCCTGGGCCGCCTCTGCACGCCCGAGGAAGTGGCCTGCGCCGCGCAGTTCCTCTGCAGCGACGCGGCGAGCGGGCTCGTCGGACACACGCTGATCGTCGACGGCGGCGCGGCCATCGCCTCCTGACTCAGGCGCCCCCGAGTCCCCAAGCCCCAGATCCCTGAGCCCATGCTCACTGAACGGAGTCGTATCCCCATCCGCCAGATCCTGACCCTCGGGATCCTGCCGTCTCCGCTCAAGAAGCTCATCTACCGCCTGGCAGGCTATCGCATCGGAAAAGGCGTCCGCTTCGCCTTCGGTTCAGTGGTCACAGGCCGCGACGTGGAAATCGGCGACCACACCCGCTTCGGATTGCTCTGCTCCGTGCGCGGCGACCGGATCCGGATCGGCGCCCATGTGCAGATCGGAGCCATGACGCTGATCGACACCCCCACGGTCGAGATCGGCGACGGGACCAAATTCAACGAACAGGTGTTCGTCGGCGGACTGCAATACCCGGACGCCCGGTTCGTGGTGGGACGCAACTGTCTCATCATGCAGATGACTTACATCAACCCCTGCCGTTCCATCGTGATCGGGGATGACTCTGGCGTGGGGGTGAACAGTCTGCTCATCGGTCACTCGTCTTGGGGCAGCAAATTCGAAGGGTACCCAGTGGACTTCGAACCGATCGTCATCGGGAACAGCGTGGCCATCGCCTGGCGCGTCACAGTCCTGCCCGGCACCCGCATCCAGGATGGCGCCGTCATCGGCGCCAATAGCCTCGTGAAAGGCACCATCCCGCCACGTTGCCTGGCCGTCGGCTTTCCCGCCCGCGTCGTGGCCCGGGAACCCTACCTCCCGCGACGCGTCAGCCCCGAGGAAAAGGTCCGCTACCTGCGCACCATCGTGGCCGAACTGGGCGAGCACCTGACCGCCCACGGATTCCCGGCACTCCTCGACGGCGATGTCCTGCGCGTCCAGGTCCGCCGCCGCCCGCAGCGGCTCCACGTCGCCTACGCGCCGGTGCCCGATCCCACCACCACCGCGCTTCCCGACCTGGAAGCCGGAGACGTCTTCCTCAGCCTGTTTGCCCTGCCCGCCCCGTGTCGCCAGGTCCTGACCGAGCGCGACGTGGTGTGGGTCGACATCGAACACAAGCAACGCAGCGATCACGGCAGCGACCTGGGCGAAGAAGCCATCCAATATCTCAAACGATACGGGGTGCGACTCCTTCGCGTCCGCCCCGAGGATCCTCCTCCCTCTCCCTCTCCTTTTCCCGCATGAACGAACTGACGCAGCAAATCCGAGCCTTCGTGGTGGACCATTTCCTCATGGGCCAGGGCGACACGCTCGCCAACGACACCTCCTTCCTCGAGCAGGGAGTCGTCGATTCGACCGGTGTCCTGGAATTGGTCGCCCACCTCGAATCCACCTTCGGCTTCAAGGTCGCGGACGAGGAACTGACCCCCGACAACCTCGATTCCATCGCCGCCATCGCCGCCTTCGTTCAGCGGCGGCGTGGAGCCAGCTGATCCGCGTTGCCGGCATGAACTTCGCCGCCGAGCTTCTCCTCCGGGGTGACCCCGGAGCCCCGGCCCTCCTGTGCGGGACCGAGACGATCCCTCACCTGGAACTCCACCGCCGCGCGTACGCCGTCGCCGGCTGGATCGCCGCCGCGGGCGTGCGTCCGGGTGAAGCCGTGGGACTCCTCGCCGAGAATTCACCGTTCTTCGCCGAGGCCTACCTGGGCGTCCTCCTCGCCGGGGCCATCGCCGTGCCCCTCGCCCCCGAGCTGCCCGCGTACGAGCTGGGCACCCTGCTCGCCGAAGCCGAGGCCCGCCGCCTCCTGGCGAGCGATCGCCAGCTCCGGCGACTTTCCGACAACGGCCAACTGCCCGGCCTTCCGTGTCCGGTCGCAGACGAATCCGAAGTCCGCAACAGCCCCTCCTCCCGCCACTCGGTCCCCGTCGACCCCCGGCGGGGGATCGCCGCGTTGATGTACACCTCCGGCTCCACCGGCCGGCCCAAGGCGGTGGTCGTGACCCATGGCAATCTCGCGTGCAACACGCAGGACATCACCACCTACCTCGGCCTGACCCACGCCGATCGCGCGATGCTCGTGCTGCCGCTTCACTACTGCTACGGCCTGTCCGTCCTGCTCACGCACCTCGCCGCCGGCGCCTCGGTCGTGCTCAACAACCAGTTCGCCTATCCTCAGACCGTCCTCGACGACCTGTCCCGCCGCGCCTGCACCGGCCTCGCCGGAGTGCCGTCCACGTTCCAAATCCTGCTGCGCAAGTCGCGCTTCAAACAGGCGGCGCCCCCTTCCCTGCGCTGGTTGCAGCAGGCTGGCGGCAAACTCCCCGATCCCTTCATCCAGGAGATCCTGGCGGCCTTTCCCACGGTCCGATTCTTCACCATGTATGGCCAGACGGAGGCCACCGCGCGCCTCAGCTACCTGCCCCCCGAGGAACTCCCGCGCCGCCTGGGATCCATCGGCCGCGGACTTCCCTCCACCCGGCTCCAGTTGCTGCGTCCCGACGGCACCGAAATCCCGCACGGCTCCCCCGAGATCGGCGAGATCGTCGCCTCGGGCGACAACATCACCTTGGGCTACTGGAAGGATCCCCAGGAAACGGCCCGCTATTTCCGCCAGGGCCGGTTGCACACGGGCGACCTGGCACGCACCGATGCCGACGGCTTCTTCTACCTCGTCGAACGCGAGCGCGAGATGATCAAGGCGGGCGGCAACCGCGTCAGCGCCAAGCTGGTCGAGGACGTGCTCTGCGAAATCCCTGCGGTGGTCGAAGCTGCGGTGGTCGCCATGCCCCACGAGCTCTTGGGCGAAGCCATCGCCGCCTTCGTCACCCTCACACGCGAGGCTGTGGGCATCACCGAGGAAACGTTGCGCCACCATTGCCGGCGCCGCCTCGCCGCCTACCAGGTGCCGGAGCTCATCCGCGTGCTCCCACGCCTGCCCCACCACCCCAACGGCAAGATCCACAAGGCGCAGCTCCGCCAATCCCTCACCCCAGCTCCCCGCTCTCCATGAACCAGCCCCCTCTTTCGCCCGACTGCCTCGCGCTCGACTGCGAAGCCGCCGCGATCGCCATCGCGGAGTCCCTCCGCACCACGGTCGCACGACGATTCAAGAAGCGCGGACTCGTCGTCGGCCTCTCCGGCGGCATCGACAGCAGCGTGGTGGCCGCCCTCGCCGTGCGCGCTCTCGGCCCCGCCCACGTCCTGGGGCTGCTCATGCCCGAACGCGATTCCGCCGCCGATACCCTCGCCCTCAGCCGCTCGCTGGCCGAGCATCTCGGCATCGCCTGGGTGCACGAGGACCTCTCCCCCATGCTCGACGCGGTCGGGTGCTACCGGCGCCGCGACGAGGCCATTGCCCGCCTCGTTCCCGACTACACCCCCGCCTGCCTCACCAAGATCGTCCTGCCCAGCGTCCTCGACGACGATCGCTACCGCCTTTTCCAGCTCGTGGTCCGCTACCCGGATCAACGCCAGGTGGAGGTCCGCCTCGATCTCCCCGCCTATCTCGGCATCGTCGCCGCCACCAACTTCAAGCAGCGCACGCGCAAGATGCTCGAGTACTACCACGCCGACCGTCTCAACTACGCCGTGGCCGGAACCCCCAACCGCCTGGAGTACGATCAGGGCTTCTTCGTGAAACTCGGCGACGGCGCCGCCGACCTGAAGCCCATCGCGCACCTCTACAAAACCCAGGTGTACCGCCTCGCCCGCCACCTCGGACTGCCGGAAACCATCTGCTCGCGCCCGCCCACCACCGACACCTACTCCCTGCCCCAGAGCCAGCAGGAGTTCTACTTCTCGCTGCCCTACGCCGAAATGGACCTCGCCCTCTATGCGCTCGACCACGGCTACCCTGCCGCGGATCTCGCCGCCGCGCTCCATCTCACCGAGGACCAAGCCCGGCGCGTCTACCGCGACATCGCCGGCAAACGGCGCATGGCCGAATACCTGCATGCACCACCTGCCCTCGTAACCGACCCCGGCCCCGCGGTGTGAACGGCGTCCTCCCGCGTCACTCCCCTCCGTCCTTTCCCACCCACCCTTCCCACGCATCACTCATGTGCGGCATCGCGGGCATCCTCCACCCCACCCCGGGATCTCCCCCCGGCCGGGAGGCCATCGCGCGCCTCCTTGGAACGCTGCGGCACCGGGGGCCCGATCAGTTCGGCATCTACACCGATGACCACGCGGGCCTGGGCAACGCGCGTCTCAGTATCGTCGACCTCGCCCACGGCCAGCAGCCCATCGGCAACGAGGATGGCTCCCTCTGGATCGTCTACAACGGGGAGGTCTTCAATCACCCCGAGCTGCGCGCCGAACTCGAGTCACGCGGACATCATTTCACCACCCGCTCCGACACCGAGGTCATCATCCATCTCTTCGAGGAGTACGGACCCGACTGTCTCACGCGTCTCAACGGGCAGTTCGCTCTCGCCCTCTGGGACTCGCGCCGGCGCAGGCTCCTCCTCGCGCGCGACCGTCTGGGCGTGCGGCCCGTGTTCTACACGATAGCCGACGGACGGTTGATCTTCGCCTCCGAGATCAAGGCCTTGTTCGCGGATCCCTCCGTTCCCAGGGCCCTCGATCCAGTCGGCGTGGCGCAGGTCTTCGAGTACTGGACGTGCCTTCCCCCGCGCACGTGCTTCCAAGGCATCCACGAACTTCCCCCCGGCTGCTGGCTGGAGTGGCACGAAGGCCGCGTCACCGTTCAACGCTACTGGCAGCTGGCCTTCGATACCGACTTCTCCCTCTCCGAAGCCGCGGCCACGGAACTGCTCGCCGAACGACTCCACGACGCCACCCGCCTCCGGCTGCGCGCCGATGTGCCCGTCGGCGCCTACCTCAGCGGCGGCCTGGATTCCTCGGTGATCGCCTCCCTCGTCCGGCGCTCCGAGGTCGCACAGCTCGACACCTTCTCCATCGCCTTCGCCGACCCCGCCTTCGACGAACGCGAACATCAGCAAGCCATGGCCCGGTTCCTCGGCACGCGACATCAGGTCGTCGACGCCACCCACGCCGAGATCGGCGCCATTTTTCCCGAGGTGATCTGGCACACCGAAACACCCCTGATGCGGACCGCGCCGGCCCCCATGTTCCTCCTCTCCCGACGCGTCCGCGACTGCGGATTCAAGGTCGTCCTCACGGGCGAGGGTGCCGACGAATTCCTCGGCGGCTACGACCTTTTCAAGGAAGCCAAGATCCGCCGGTTCTGGTCCAAGCGGCCCGACTCCCGCTGGCGGCCGTGGCTCCTCCGCCGCCTGTACCCCGACATCACCGCCCTCGCCTCGACGTCGCCCGCCTACCTGGCCGCCTTCTTCGGCGCCGGTCTCACCGAGACCAGCGCCCCCGATTACTCCCATCGTATCCGTTGGAAGAATAACCGGCGTTCGCTCCGTTTCCTGCACCCCGAGCTCCGCACCGCGATCGATCCGCACACGCATCGGCCCACGCTCCCTGATTCCGCACACTCCTGGGATCCGCTCCAACGCGCGCAGTTCCTGGA
>JADLFD010000020.1 GCA_020845805.1 Verrucomicrobiales bacterium
GCCCAACTCATCGAGACCTCCCTCACCGATCCCGACAAGGCACGCCAGCGTATCCAGCGCATCAAGACCACGGTGGATCAGGGCGCCGCCCTCGTCCGCGCCATGCTCGGCTACAGTCGCGGCGGAACGGCGCCACGCCGCGAGCTGGACCCACTGGCCCTCATGCGCCAGGCCGTGCGCCTGCTCGACGACCGACTTCAGTCGCGCGTGCGCCTGATCCATCCCAGCGATCCGCTGCCTTCCGTGTTCGCGCCGCCGGAAATGCTCCAGCAGATCCTGATGAACCTCATCCAGAACGCCGACGACGCCATGGATCACCAGGGGATCGTCACCCTCGAACTGGACCTCGCCGCACCCACCGCCAATCCCATCCTCAAACCACCCGAGGCCTCGTCCTATGTCGCCCTCCGCGTGCGTGACCAGGGAGTCGGCATCCCTCTCGAAAACCTGCCGCGCATCTTCGAACCGTTCTTCACCACCAAGGGCTTCAGCAGCCGCCGCGGTACCGGCCTCGGCCTCTCCATGGTCTACGAATTCGCCAAGGACCTCGGCGCCGGTATCGCCGTCGACTCCGCGGTTGGGGAAGGCAGCACCTTCACCATCCTCCTCCCCGTCGCACCGCAACCGCCCGCCCAGCCCGAGTCCAAGGCGCCCCCCCCCTGACTCGCGTCCCGTGTCGAGACGACCCATTTCCGGCTGCACCACGTCTCTCCGCGTCGGCCATCGTCGGTCGCCCCTTGGCTCGCTCTCAGGGCCGTCGCAATTCCAACACCCAGTCCAGCGCGTCGGGAGCCGTCAGCGTCTCGCGACCGCCGTCACTCCGTCCCACGAGACGCCGCTCCAAGTGCGGATGCTCCGGAAGCCCCGCTACGAAGCGTCGGTAGTCGGCGTAGGTGTACCATGGACTCAGCCCGAAAAGCGTGTCCCCCGGGGCCGCGTCGAAGGTCAGCGTCGCCACCCAGCCTTCGGTCCGACCCTCCACCTGACGCCACGCGGCGCCGGGCGCAGAGGAATTCCCAGGGTCATGGCGGTGGTCATGGCGCCAGCCTGCGGCCCTGGACCGGAGGCGCAAGCACGTCGGCTATGGCGTTGAGGAAGAGCCGACGCAAGGCGTCGTACCCCCGATCATTCGGATCCTCCACGTTCTCCAGATACCAGTGATGCGGGTCCTCACGGCGATAGTTTGCACCCCAGAACTGCGTGCAATACAGCCCATGCCCCAGAAAGGGCTGATGAATATCCACCAAATGGACGTCCGGATGCCGCTCGTCCGCCGCGGCCAGGATCCGATTGTAGGCGGCGTGGATTTTCAGCCCGTCGGGCCAGGGCGGCATAAGGACCCATCGCAGGTTGCCTGTCCCATCACTCGGATCATAGATGTTGGCCAGGAAGATATGGCAACCGCCGGGGAATGCGCCGCGAATGCCCGCAAGAATCCGTTCCAAACGTGCCTCGAAGCCCTGAATCCACGGCTGGGCACGGTCCCAGGTAGCACCGTACATCGCGCCGTCGACCGGGGGAGTGCGACCATAATTGTGGATCAAATCATTCCCGCCCGTGGTCAGAACGACGAGACCGAGTACCTGGGGGGCATGCCGGTGCAAACGGGGCACCTGGGCCTTCTCACATTGGTGAGACGTGCTGCCCGACATGGCGAGGTTGGTCACGCTCAGGGACGGGAGGACCGCGCGCAGGCAGATCCCCCTCAGGTCCGCGTACTCCTCGGGAGGGTTGGCCACCAATCGCTCGACATACGAACGGCCTGGCGCAGCTCCAAAACCTGCGGTGACGCTGTCGCCCAACGCCACCAGCGCCACCTCTCGCGCCGTCCACGGCTGCGCAAACCGGGAGACAGCCACGGGAATGCCGACGGGCCCATCCCCCGACGGTCGCCGTAACCAAAAATGCCACAGCGCTCCGGCTCCCAGTCCCAGCAGGACCACACCCGCCACCACAGCGGCCGCGAAACGACGACTCCGGGGGCTCATGAGCATCCCCTCATGGTTCTTCCTCAACGCGCCGGCCGGTACTCCGCTTTGGCCTCCGGCAACCAGCTCTGCAACTGACGCACACGCGTCTCATCCAGCGGATGCGTGCGTAAAAACCACGCGGTATTCCCGCCCGCCTTCCGGTTGTACTCCGCAAACCGCTGCCAGAATCCGACCGCCTCCTCCGGGTTGTACCCCGCCCGCGCCATGTACTTCAGCCCGATCCGGTCCGCCTCGGATTCATTGGCGCGACTGTGGGGCAACGCCACCCCCACCTGCGAACCCACGCCATAGACCTGGCCCAGGACCGGTCCCCAATCGGCATACTTCGACCCCGAAACCACCGCCCCTCCCAACTGCCCCCCCAACTGCAGCGCCATTTGCGTACTCATCCGGTTTCCCCCATGCCGCGCCACCGCGTGCGCCACCTCGTGCCCCAGCACCGTCGCCAACCCGGCCTCATCGCGTGTGATCGGAAGGATGCCGGTGTAAACCCCCACTTTGCCTCCCGGCAGGCAAAACGCGTTGGCATCCGGACTCTCGAACACCACGAACTCCCATTGCGCACTCGGCAGTTCCGCCACCGCCGCGATCCGCTTGCCCACCTTCTCCACCAGCGCGCGCGCCGCGGCGTTCTTCGAGATCGGCACCTCCTTCTTCATCTTGTCGAACTCGGAGAAGCCCAACTGCATCTCCTCGCCCTCACTCATGAAGTTGAAGGACTTTCGCCCGGTCTCCGGCACGGTGTAGCAACCGGCCACCACCAGGACCCCGGCCACGGCCAGGCCACCCCAACGAATCAGATTCATGCGTGCGTACTTCATGGTCAGCTTGATCTCGGCGCGCAACGTAGCCCGTCGACCGCCGCCTGTGGAGGCGTGAATTGCCGGGAGTGCGGGGACGCCGTCACCGCCTTCACTCCGCGTGAGCGCGGCCACCTCCCATCGCCCGCACACCCGCTTGCACGTCCCCTCCCCCCTGACGATCGACGTGGACTACCCCCGGATGGCGGGGACGCAGTCACCGCACTTCGGCGCCAGCGGCAAACGGCCATGCCCGCTGACGTCCCGCCCAGATCAGGTACGCCACCACGCCCCCCAGCAACGTCGCGGCTCCATAAGCCAGGATCTCCTTCCCCGTGGTCGCCAGGAGGAAGATCCAGCCCGCCATGGCCAGAAAACAGGGCAATGGGTACAGCCACATTTTGTACGGCCGCGCCAACTCCGGACGATGCCGCCGCAACAGAACCAACGCCCCCACCTGGCCCATGAACTGGACCACGATGCGCGTGGTCAACAACGCGTCGATCACGGTGCCCAAGGGCAACAGGCACGCCACGATGCTGATGCCTCCCACCACCAACAGCGATCGGTGAGGAAACGCCTTCTTGGGATGCAACACGCCAAACACACGGAAGAACGCCCCGTCCTGCGCCGCCGCATACGGAATGCGGGAATAGCCCAGCAACAAGGCGAACACCGACCCAAACGCCGTCCAGCAAATCAACGCCGTGAAAACCGAAGCCACCTTGGATCCGTACAACCGCTCCATGAACACCGAGACGATGAACTTCGATTCCGGATGCTGATCCGCCGGTACGAACTCCGACCAGTGCACCACTCCGATGATCGACAGATTGATCAGCAGGTAGATCAGCGCGACACCCAGCAGGCTGAGCAGTACCGAGCGCGGTATCGTGCGCCCCGGCTCCCGCACCTCGTCCCCGATGTAGCAGACGTCATAGTATCCGAGGTAATCGTAGATCCCCACCCGCGCCGCGGCGCCCAGCCCCAGAAAGAAGCCCACCGAAAAATCAAAGGCCTTGGGCGGAAAGTGAAACGCGCGCGCGCTGTCGAAGTGCAAAACCCCCGAGAGAATCACAATCGCCACGGTCAACAGCGTCCCCACCCACAGCGTGACCGTGATCCAGCCGATCGACTGGATCCGGCGGTACAACAGCGCGATGGCGCCGATGCCCGCCACCACGCATATGCCCCATTCCTGGGCCTTCGACAGCCCGGGCCAGA
>JADLFD010000021.1 GCA_020845805.1 Verrucomicrobiales bacterium
TAGGATCCCCGTTTCCCTGCGGCAGATCGCCCAGCACCTGATCGTAGGTGCGGTTCTCCTTCACGATGTAGAGGCAGTATTTGATCGGGGAGGCCTGTCCGCGACGCAGCGGCACCGGGTGCCCCGGTTCCAGCACCAACGGGGGCTTCGCCGGCTGGCACGCGTTCGCGCGCGCGGTGTATCCGACCAACTGCTCCTCGAACTTCTCGCGCGAGGACAGATCCAGGATCGCCAACGTCCCTTGGAACAACCCGCCGATGTACTCGGTCAACGTGGCGGGCGCAGCGAGCCCAGGCTGCGGCCCGTTGCGGTTCGCGCGAGAACCCACCCCCTTGCCGTTGGCCACCAGCAGCCGCCGGCCATCCGGCGTGACGCGCACCGAGGTCGGGTACCACCCCGTCGGGATGAACCCGAGCGGTTTGCTCTTTCCCACCTCACGCACGTCGAACACGGCCAGGGCGTTGATGTTTGCGTTGGCGACAAAGAGAAGCGATTCGTCCGGGGTGAGGGCCAGGCTGTTGGGGGTCGAACCCGGCGGCGCTCCGGGAGTGAGCTCGGCGGTCAGGGTCTCCACCGTCCGCCCGGTCTCCGTGTCGAGAACCGACACCGTGTTCCGATTGGCGTTGGCCACGTAGAGATACCGGCCGGACGCGGTCAGCAACATCTCATTCGGGTGTTCCTCCGTCACCCAGCGCGCCAGAGGTCGACGCGTCGCCAGATCGATCACGCCCACCGACGCCTGCCCCCAGAAACTCACGTAGACCCGCCCGCGCGCGGCATCGATGGCGCACGCATACGGATACGGCGCCTCGCGGTTCAGCGTCTCCAGCAACGCTCTCGCACGCTTGGTGATCGCCTCGTCGTCGACGTCCTTCCACGCATCCTCGCCGTCTGTCTTCCCGGGCGTTCCCGCGGCTCCCAGGATCACCTCCCCCGGTTTCGACCCCGGACGCTCGAGGTCCAACTCGGAAACGGACTGCCCCAGGAGATTCGCCACCCAAAGCCGGCGCCCGTCGGGCGTCACCGCCAACCCCGACGGAATCCCGCGCTCCTGTTCCGTGCGAAGGGCCCAACGCCGTTCCTCCTGCAGAAAGCCGTCCCGGAAGGCGAACTCCATCACCATCTCCGTCCCAGCACCGCTGACGTACAACCGGCTGCCGTCCGCATTGAACGCCACGCCATAAAATGATTCGTCCAACTCCACGCGCGCGACCACCCGCCCGCGCATCACCTCCACGATCACCACTTCGTGCGTGCCATAACCGGAGTGCAGCACGGCCGCAAAGCGCGACCCGGGATGCACTGCGATGTTCACCGGAAAATCGCCGAGCTTCACCTGCCGCCCCACGGGATCCAGCAGCCACTGGTTCGGTAGCTGCACCCGACCATCCCGCCGCATGCCCGGCCAGGCGGCGGCCGCAGCGTTCGCGGGTTCGCGCGGCGCCCGGTCGATTGGAGATGTCGAACAGCCCGACACCAACCCGACCCCCAGCCCCAGCACCGTCCCCAGCCATCGCGAGGTGTTCATGCGGTTCGAGAGCCTGCCGCCGCTCCCTCCTTCCTCTCAAGTGTCGTCTTGGTGACACCGGTTTCGTGTTCGCTTCACACCCCACCGAGGACCCACCCTGGGCCCACTCCCATGAGTCATCCTCTTGCGACTCCGCCACACACGGATCCCGGGCCCATCCTTCGGTACCGTGACCGGCAATACGCCGCCGAGCTCATCGCCACCGCCCTCCTGCACTTCGACCTCTTCTCGTGGCTGGACGAGCACCCCGGATCCGACACCGCGACCCTCTGCGCACACTTCCAACTGGCACCGCGCCCAGCCGATGTCCTGCTCACCCTCTGCCGCGCCAACGGATTCCTCGTCACCGACCCCGCCGACCGGCACCTCCTGACCCCACTGGCGCGGGAGCACCTCGTCCGATCCTCACCCTGGTACCTCGGCCCGTATTACACGCCCATCCGGGACACGCCCATCGTCCAGGGTTACCTCCGGGTCCTCCGCTCCGGCAAGCCGGCCCAGTGGCAGGCCAAGGAGGACGGCCAGGACTGGCATGCCTCCATGCTCTCCGAAGAGTTCGCTCGCGGCTTCACCGAACTCATGAACTCCCGCGGCCGCGCCCTCGGCCAAGCGCTCGCACGCGTGATTGCCCCGGCCCTCCGTGCGCGCACGCACGTGCTCGACGTGGGAGGCGGCTCCGGCATCTACGCCGCCACCCTCGTCGCCGCCCACCCGCACCTCCGCGCCACCATTCTCGAACTCCCCCCCGTCGACCGCATCGCGCGCGAACAAATCGCCCAACACGATCTCGCCGATCACATCGAAGTCGTGGCCGGCGACATGTTCCGCGACCCCTGGCCGGCGCACGCCGACACGGTGCTGCTCTCGAACGTGCTGCACGATTGGGACGAACCCGAGGTCGCCACTCTCTTGAGCAAGGCCGCCGCCGCGCTGCGCCCAGGCGGCTTGCTCGTGATCCATGAAGCCTTCCTGGAGGACTCGAAGTCCGGCCCCCTCCCCGTCGCGGAATACTCCGCCCTGTTGATGAGCATCACCCAGGGCAAATGCTATTCCGCCGCGGAATACGGTCGCCTCCTGGGTCCGCTCGGCTTCGACGTCGGTCCGTGTCAGCCCACGATCGCCGACCGCGGGGTGATGATCGCCGTGCGCAAATGATCCGCCGGCACCAGCGCCGTCCGCTCGCGCGAAGGTTCGCCTTCAACCACCGTCCCACTGGCGCCAAAGACGGGATTTCAGGCTGGGAAACAACTCCAGCGCGTTGTCCCGCAACACCTGCTGACCGATCCGCATGGCGTGCGCCTCGCGCAACTCGCCGCGCTCCACCTTCTCCGCCAGCGCCTCGGCCAGGCACCGGCGCGTCCACTCCGTCGCCCCATAGATCCCCTCGGCGTGGTGTGCGTCCGCTCCCCACAACAGCCGATTGCTGGGCATCAGCTCGAGGAACTCCTGATAGGCACGCTTCGCCACGGTGTAACTGATGGTGGGCAGCCACACCGTGTCGATCCAGACGTGCGCTCCGTGCCGTTGCATGATCGCACCGGTCTCCCCCACCCACGGATAGCCGCCGTGGAAGAGAATGAACTTGGTCTTCGGATGCGCCGCGATCAGGTCCACCAGCAGCATCGGGTTCGAGCCCTGGATGCGCGCGTGTCCGGTATGAATCTGGAAGGGCAGATCCACGGCCGCGCTCAGCGCCACCAACTGCCACTGCACATAATCCTCGAACGCCTTGACCTCGGCCGGGGACAGCCCCGAACGCGCGCGCCCGAAGAGACGCGCCGCCTCTTCCTTGGGCACGCGCTCAAAGTTCAGCGTGCGCTCGTAGGCCACCGTGGTTTTCAAGCACACCGCCCCCGCGGCCTTCGCGGCCCGCAGCCAGTGCTCCACCACCGCCAGATACTCGTCCAGGTTGGTCAAGGGCAGCCCCTGCTCGCGCGCGTAACGGTACGGCGAATCCACGTCGGCCGGGTATTCGGTGGGATGAAACCCGCGCAGCAGCCGGGTCACGTTCACCACATTGACGCCGAAGGGATACGCGTTCGTTCGGTTGAAGCGGTCCCAGTAGGGATCGTTCAGCATCAGCTCGATGTTGGCCCGGTTGGTCACCACGTCGTGCACCCACGCCGGGGTGCGGTAGTTCTCAAAGATCCGCCGGTTCAGATCCGCCGCCTGCGCGTCCGTCACCGTCTCAAAGTCCACCCCGTACAAATCCGTGAACGCCGAGAGCTGGTATCGATAGAAACTCGTCGCGCGCGCGTTCTCGAAGTCATTCCTCGCCAACGGCCACCACTCCTCGAACTTCCCGCTCTTCGGCCATGGGGTGACCTGGTGGATCCAGGAGTAATAGCTGCTGCTCCACATGGAGTAGAGCGTCATCCCCACGCCGCGATCCGTCTGCACGGTGCCCTGCATGATCTCGAAGGGCTTGAGATGATCGTGCGTGTCGATCGCCGGCACGCGGTCCAGATGCGTGCGGATGCGCCGGTAGCTCTCGGTCGACTTCACATCCAGGGTCGCGCCCACCGTCGTCGCCGCGAGACTCAGCCACAGACCCAGGAAGGCCAGCCTCGATACCGCGGGGGAGATCATGCGCGAAGGATGCCGTCTCTCGGCCGCAAAACACAACCGCCCGGCCACGAACCCGACGTTGCACAAGCCGACTTCGAATCGCATCGTCCACCGCGGCCGCCCACCCGATGCCGACCGGCACCCCGCTCCCGACCCCCGTGATGCCCTCGCCCGCCCGCCTTCACCCGGTGGCGGAGGTAGCCTGGGTCTTTCTCAAGCTCGGCACGGTCGCCTTTGGCGGCCCCGCCGCGCACGTGGCCCTGATGGAGGAGGAAGTCGTGCGCCGACGCCGTTGGGTGACCCGCGAGGAGTTCCTCGACCTCCTCGGCGCCACGCATCTGATCCCCGGTCCCAACTCGACCGAGCTCGCCATCCATCTCGGACTCCGTCGCGCCGGCTGGCTCGGCCTGGTCGTGGCGGGCGTCTGCTTCATCATCCCCGCTGCCCTGTTGGTGACCGCCATCGCCACCGCCTATGTCCGGTTTGGATCCCTGCCCGACGCGCGCGGCCTCCTTGCCGGAGTGCAACCGGTCATCCTCGCCATCGTGGCCCAGGCGGTGCTCGGGCTGGCCAAAACGGCCATCAAGAACCGCACGCTGGCCCTCGCCGGCACGATCGCGTTCGTGGCCAGTGCGGCCGGTGCCTCCGAGCTGCTGATCCTGTTCGGGACGGCGCTCGCCGTCGCGCTCACCCGCCGGCTCGATACCGGAGGCACTCGCGCCGCGCCTCTTGCCGCGATCGCGCTGCCGCCCCCAACGACCACCCCGGTCCTGGCCGCGGGCTCGACCGCAGTGCTGGCGGCGGCCACCGCGTCGCCCGGGCTCTGGCCGATTCTCGCGATCTTCCTCAAGATCGGATCCATCCTCTTCGGCAGCGGCTATGTGCTCCTGGCTTTCCTGCGCACCGATCTGGTCGAAAGCCGCGGCTGGATCACGGAATCCCAGTTGATCGATGCCATCGCCGTCGGTCAGTTCACGCCCGGCCCTGTCTTCACCACCGCCACCTTCATCGGCTATCTCCTCGCCCGCACCCCGGGGGCCGTGGTGGCCACGATCGGCATCTTCCTCCCCGGGTTCATCCTGGTCGCACTCAGCGGCCCTCTCGTGCCCCGCCTTCGCCGATCCCCCACCGCGGCCGCCGTACTCGACGGGGTCAACGTGGCCTCGCTCGCCCTCATGGCGGTGGTCACCTTCCGACTCGCCGACACCGCGATCCAAGGTCCCTGGACCGCCGGCCTGGCGCTCCTCGCCGCCGTGATCCTCACCTGCACCAAACTCAACTCGGCGTGGCTGGTGCTGGCGGGCGCCACCCTCGGCTACGCCCTGCCCCACCTTCGGCCCTGAGTTTCTGCTCGACCTCCGGTCCACGCACCGGACATTTCCGCGCGTGGATGCCCAGTCCGAGTTGTTCCCGCAGGAAAAGATCGCCCGCCCACCGGCGACCCCGCCCAGTCTTCTGATCCGAGTGAGCAACCAGCCGGAGGTGCGGCTGTCCAAGGCCCAGAAAGCCTTCAACCGGCTGGTGCGCCAGATCGAGGCCCTGCGCCGAGACATCGAAACGGCCACCGAGCTGTGGAACCAGGCCCTCGCCTCCTATGCGCGCGAGTTGCGTCCGGTCGAGGTCGAGGTGGCCCACACACGAAAACGCCTGATCCGCCTCCTCCTTCCCTTCCTGCAGAAGGGAAAAAAGCTCAAACCCCGGCAGCGCGCCCGGCTCAAAGCCGTGGTGCTCGAGCAATTCCAAGGCATCCTCGACATGGACCCCTCCTTGTTGGATGCGGAGCTTCGAACCGCCCACGAGGCGCTGCTCCAGGAGCCGCCCTCCGCCGGGGAGGAAGCCGCCTTCAACGCCATGCGCGACGAGATGGAGGACTTTTGCCGCAACCTGGGCGTTGACCTGGATCTCTCCGAGATCCAGCCCGGAATGAGCTCCGCCGAGGTGGACGCCAAACTCGAGGAGATCGAAAAGCGCCTGCAGGATGCCGACCCCGCCAGCGGCGGACCCGGCGCCGAATTTCAGCCCCGGAAATCCAAACGCGAGCAGGCGCGCGAAGAGCGCGAGCGCGAGGCGGAGGAGTTGCGCTCGAGAAACCTCACCACGCTCTACCGTCAGCTGGCCAAGCTGCTGCATCCCGATCTCGAGCAGGATCCCGCCCGGCGCCTCGAGAAGGAGCAGGCCATGAAGGCCCTCACGGTGGCGTACAAGGCGAACGACCTGCACGCCCTCCTGCGGATGGAGATTCAGTTCATCCTGCGGGAAGAAGCCGATGCCGCCCGTCTCACGGAGGAGAAGCTCAAGGTCTACAATGAGGTGCTCCGCGATCAAGTGAGCGGGCTGCGCGAGACACTCCTCTCGGTCGGCGCGCATCCGCGCTTCGCTCCCTTGCGGCCCTACCTCCCCCCCTTCCTCACCAAACCAAACTTCCAGACCTCGGTCTACGCCGCAGACCTGCGCGCCTTGATCCAGAGCATGGAGGCCTCCGTCACGCAGCTGGAAGGACCCCAAGCCCTCGAGGAGGTGCGCCAGATCCTGCGCGACTTCGGTTCGGGGCCTCCGCCCGGCTTTCCCCCGCTGTCCGGATCACCCTTCTGAGGGCTGGCTCGCGCCCTCGGCTTCCGGCACGGCGAGCGAGGCCGGCGGCGCCTCGGCCTTGCCCGGGCGGTGGTCCTGGATGAGGCAATGGACGAAGTGAAGCTTGGTCACCACCGGACCGTTCATCACAAAGGGATAGATGTCGGGCTGCCCCATGCTACGGGCCACTTCATTCAGCACCGCAGTCAGCAGCACCCAGGCGTTCACCCAGCCCAGAAACGCCTCGGCCGACTCCTTCGGTTCCTGGAGATAAAGCGCGTCCGAGGTGAACGCGTCGATGTGCAGCGGCACTTTTGCCGTGTTCAGGCGGTAGCTGGTCACGGTCTCCAGCGTCGCTCGAAGGTGCAGGTAGTGGGCAAAGGACTCCGCCCAATCCTCCCAGGGATGCGAGGCGGCATAGGCGCTGATGAATCGCGTCCGCCAGTCCTCCGGCGGGCCGGCGGCGTAATGGTGGCGCAGCGCCGCACCATAGTCCGTCTCCTCCGAGCCAAACACCTCCCGGAACCGCGGCAGCCAGTCGGTGTCCCGCACCAGCACGTCCCAGAAATAGTGGGCCAGCTCATGGCGCAAATGACCCACCACCGTGCGGTACGGTTCCCCCAGATTCTCTCGGAACTTCTCCCGGTAATCATCGTCCGCCTCCGCCACGTTCAGGGTGATCACCCCGTCCGCGTGACCGGTGAGCACCGCCGGGCCGCCCGGAAGCGACTCCAGCAGGTCGAAGAGCAGTCCCTTGGGGTTGGACTCCGACTTGGCGGCGACAGGCAGGCCGAGGTTCTGGAGCGCAAAGAGGACTCGGCGTTTGCCGGATTCGATGTCGCGCAGGCGCGACGCGTTCTTCGGACGGTCGAGGATGGGAATGGTGCGCGTCAGCCGGCATGACAGGCAGAGCTCTTCCCCATCCTCCGAGGGCACCAGCCAGTTGCAGCGCACCGACTGCTCCCGGGTCGCGCAGAAGCGGAACTCACGCGCGGGCCGACGCGGAT
This sequence comes from Verrucomicrobiales bacterium, assembly GCA_020845805.1. Classification (GTDB taxonomy): domain Bacteria; phylum Verrucomicrobiota; class Verrucomicrobiia; order Limisphaerales; family CAIMTB01; genus CAIMTB01. Next base: position 7,675 of record JADLFD010000021.1, read on the forward strand.
CGCGCGCCAGCCGCCAGAAGCCGGTCCGTTTGGCGGGGCGCAGCGCGCAGAGCACCCGCGCGGAAGGGTCGTAACCGACCTTCGCGCCGCACTTGATGCATTCCGTGTTGTCGAAGAAGAGCGGTTGTCGGCACGTGCATTGAAACGTCTTCATGGGGAAAAGCCGGCGACTCCGGCGCCCCGAAATAGCATCACAAACGCGCCCAGGAAAGCCTTCCTCGTCCGAGATGGTGCCGAGACGTTTTCCCATCGCACGCGCGCGGCGCGCGCGCCGGTTCGGCGGCGGTATCTCCACCTCAGAGATGCGCGATATAAACGTAGAGGGTCACGAGATTCCCGACGTCAGGTTCGCTGTAGAGACATCGCCCCACGGCGTCGCCGCCCTTGGCGGGATTCACTTCGCCGTCGATCAGTTGATTGAGCGCGATGGCCTCGGACAACCGCACCCGGGGAATGAACGCTGTCACCACCATCTGACCGGGCACCATCTCCAGGTTCGAAGGGTTCCGATCCAGATCGTAGAACGTGCCCCCCTCGCCGACGTCCGGTACAGACACCGTCTTGCTTGCGGAGGAAACAGGCACGGAACGCACATGGGTGCGGTCCGTGAGCGCACTGTCGTCGAAACGCTGCTCGCCCAACGAACAGCAGAACAGTTTCTCCGTGAATCCGCCCGCGACCAGATCCGCATCAAAACGGCCATCCTTCTGATCCGCGTTGTTCTCGCCGACGCCAAAGCGGTAGGGCAACGACGTCTTCACTGAGAGATAGTCCAGGGTCGCGGTCTTCAGGCCGGCCAACGCCTGCGCCGTGGCGTTCACTTTGCCGCGGCCCATCACCGACGTCACCCGAGGAGCCAGTACCGCCGCCAGCACCGCGATGAGCGCCACCACCCCGATGATCTCGATCAGGGTAAACGCGTCCCGACGCGTTCCCGCCAATCCCGACTCTGAGGTTTGCATAGTCTGCCCGAGGGCCAGTCCGACGGTCCTCACCGGACCGTGACAAAACCCGCCTTCCGCGTTCCATATCGGAGGGCACCCTGTCTTCCCCAACCGACATCTGCGGTCCGAACCGCCCCTGACGCATCAGCCGCCCATGCCTGGCCGCCCGGCAGAACCACCGGCGGGTCGGTCATTGTCATCGTCCTCTCCCGCGCAGAAAGATCGCGTGCCATGTCCACGACGCTCCCCGCCCGCACGCCTGAGCCGCCGTATTACGCCGTCATCTTCACCTCCCTCCGCACCGAAGGAGACCACGGCTACGGCCGAACCGCTGATCGCATGGTCGAACTGGCAGGGCAGCAGCCCGGTTTCCTGGGCATCGAGAGCGCCCGCGACCCCGGTGGCCTGGGGATCACCGTGTCGTACTGGGAAAGCGAGGACGCCATCCGTGCCTGGCGCGAACAGGCCGAACACCGGGTCGCCCAGGAGGCCGGCAAGAGGCTGTGGTACGAGGACTTCCAACTCCGTGTCGCGCGCGTGGAACGAGCCCATGGCAAGCGGCCGAATCCGACCGCCTGAAACCCGCCGGCAACTCGGCCGGGATCCTGGGTCAGGGAACCCGTGGCCCAGGTCGAAGCGCCAGCTGGAAACCGGTGGTCTCGGGCAGGCCGCGGTCTCCCGGTGCCCCCCTTCGCCACTATCTGCACGGCGGGGCATCGCCGCGCTTCCGCCCGGAGCCAAGGCCTGATACCAACGGTTCCGAAATCTCATGAGCCGCTCAGTCTCCGAATCCGAATGGAAGACGCTCCAGAAGCTGAAGCCCACGCTTCTCGACCGCCTCTGCCAACGCATCCTCGACGAAATCGAAGTCGCGTCCACCCGGCCCGAAACCAGCCCGCACCAACGCTACCTTGACGTCTATGAACTGATGGAGCGCCGGGATCACGATGTCGGATACGGCTTCACCAACTGGACCCGCGCGCAAGCCATGGATCGCATCCTGGCGATGCAGAAGCTCGAGCTGTTCACCGAGGAGGAGTTGCAGCTGTTCTCGGCCAAAACGCGCGAGACCCTGGACGAGTTCTACCCCCACGACGACGAGTGACCGCGTGTCCTCCGTTGGCCTGCCCCCATCCGGGGCCACCCCGCGGAAGCACCCGCTTCAACGCATCCGCGGGAGCGACTGCCGCTAGGGCGTCCCGGTGTTGGCGCCTGGCACGCGGAACGAAACCTGGTACGCGCCCCGCTCGGCCTTCGCCTCCACGTACAGGTCGAGCGTGCCCTCCGTGGTCGCGGTATGCTGGTGTCGATCCAGACTGCCCGTGGCGCTGAGCGACAGCGGGAGCGCCTTCCAGTTCAGATCGGCCAGGGTCGGGTTCCCGTAAACTTCATACGTGTAATTCGCGTAGGCCGGCACCGTCAGCCGATAGCGTGGCGCCCCTCCCGCAGGCCCCGCGACCAAGGTCCCTGCGACGGTCAGGCTTCCGCCCCCCGGGTAAGTGGGCTCCACGGGGGTGAACCCGCTCACGAAATCCCAGGTGGCCTGCACCTCTCCCGTCGTGCTCCCGGCCACGACCGCAAAGTCGAGAAGCAGGGAGGTCCGCTGCGCCGCCGTGACGCTGGCGAAAACATTGTCGTTGGCATTCTGCGTCGCCCAAACGCTGCCGTTATTGGCGTACGCGGTCTCATTCCACCCGGTCTGAGCCGACGACCGCGTGGTGCGCCCAGGCAGCGTGACGCCCCAATGAAAGTGCCGCGTCCGGCCGACATAGAGCCCAGGCTTGATGGTGCGAAAGCGAAAGGCACCGCTGGACCCGGTCAAGAACTGCCCGATCCCCGCGAAGCTCGCGTCGCAGGCCGCGTTGCGCCCCACCCCCGCCGAGTAGAGGTAGTCACCCTCGTGATCCGCATGCCACAACTCCACCAGCGCATTCCTCACCGGATTGCCGTTCGCGTCGAGGACCCGCCCGGTGACGTGCGTGATCACGCCCGTCGCCAGAGTCAGGCGGTCGTTCACCTGCACCAGGTCGTTGTCCTTATCCAGCGGGATATCGTCCGAAAGAGGGTAGTAGGGACCCTGCGTGACCAGGGGTGTGATCCCCAGCGCTTCGGCCAGAAAGCCAGGGAGAGTAAACCCGGCGGAAGCCAGCGTCAGGCTGCGGAGAAACCGACGGCGTTCGCAAGGGATGTGGAAGAGATGGGGACTCCTAGGGGTGTGGGATGGGGTTTTCATGAGCGTCGCACGGCTCCAACCGGAGCTTCATGAACCGCAACCTACATCAGTTGGGGTTAAGATGAGATGAACACTCCCTCACCTCTCCTCCTCCAGCCTTCTTTCCGGCCACAGTTCCCCGGGTGCGGGTCAGGCGGGGGGGGGCCCGCCCGACTCCCGTTCCTCGGTCGAACCATCCGCCACGGCGTCCACCATGTCGGGGTGGTGCCGCATCAGGACGTAGAGGATCCCACCCAACAGACTCCAGACGAGCCCGGCAGCATAGGCGACCAGGGACACGGCCACCGCGGTGTTGGGAGTGATCCCCACCTCCGGCAGGCTCAGCAGATAAAGGTACAGGTTGTCGCGCACGCCCAGCCCGCCGGGAGTCACGGGAAGTGCCGAAATGCAGATCACCGCCGGCACGATGAAACATAGCGGCGTGAGCGGTACGCTGGCGCCATATCCCCAGAGCAGGGTCAGCAACTGCATGATGCAGGCCAGGGCCAAGGCCACGGAAAGCACCACGGTCTGAGCCAGCAGACCCCGTTCGCGCCCGAGGCTGCGGCATGCTTCCAGCCCCCGTTCCAGACGGTCCGCCTTGGGCAGTTGGTGCAACCAAGCCCGAGCTCGCGGGAAGAGGTTGGAGACGCCTCCGCGCAGGGAGAGGAGGAGCAAGAGCCCGGCGGCGCCCAGCATCCCGAGGATGACCACCGCCAGCCCCAGGGTTCGCGGGTGACTGCCGACGAACCGCAGGTTGGGCAGGAGCATGGCGCCGGAGAAGGCGAGCATGACGAACAGGCCCAGCACGCGGTCGATCAATACCGACGTCACCGCCTCGGTCTTCCGCTGGTGCGTGACGCGCGCGGCATAATACGCCTTGAGCAGGTCGCCTCCCGTCGAGCCGAGCAGGAAGGAATTGAAGAAGTGCGCGACGAACGAGATCTCGAGCGTGCGGCGGAGGCCGGGATTCAGCCCCTGCGAACGCAGGATGAGCCACCAGCGCCAGGCACCCAAAACGATGGTCAGTCCCCAGAAGCCGATCGACACCACGAGCCAGCTCCGGTCGACCTGCAGGATGGTTCCCCAGAGATGCGTCGGCCCCATCCGCCACACCACCGCCCACCGCTCGGCCCGCGGCATGGCATCCAGCACGATCCTCTGCTCGTCGAGGAGTCGGCGGACCTGA
>JADLFD010000022.1 GCA_020845805.1 Verrucomicrobiales bacterium
ACCGATCTCACAGAGTCGCAATGGCGACTGATCGAGCCACTTTTCCCGGCACGCAAACCCATGGGACGGCCGCCAACACCTCTGCGGGCGCTGCTCAATGGCGTCCTCTATATGGTGAAGAGCGGATGCTCTTGGCGACTGCTCCCGAAATCCTTTCCTCCGTGGAAGACGGTCCACCACCGTTTCCGGAAGTGGTGCAAGGACGGGACATGGATCGTTCTCAATCATGCCTTGCGAGCGCTGGTTCGCACCGAAGACGGGCGCGAGCCCGAACCTTCGGCTGCGGTTCTCGACAGCCAAACCGTTCGCTCCGATGCACATGGAGGGCAAGTGGGGTACGACGCTGGCAAGAAGACCAGAGGCCGCAAGCGCTTCATCATTGTCGACACCTTGGGTTTGCTGCTCGGAGTCATAGTCGTGCCAGCCAACGTGCCGGAGCGGACCGGGGCGCAGGAACTTCTCGCGCCCCTCATGCCAGCCCTTGGCCGACTCCGGATGCTATGGGTGGACGGCGGGTACAGTGGCCCCGATTTCGCGCACTGGGTGCGCGAGCAATCGCCGAAGCTCCAAGTCGAAGTGATCAAGCGCAGCGATGATGTCCAGGGGTTCGAAGTCCTGCCCAAGCGATGGGTAGTCGAGCGAACGTTCGGCTGGCTCGTGAAACATCGACGACTGGTTCGGGACTATGAAAAGACCGAGTGCAGCGCGGCGGGTTGGATCGCCATCGCACTCAATAGAGTCATGCTCAGAAGACTGGCATAAACTGTCGCGCGTGACTTCTCGGACAGTCTCTAAGGGGAGAGGTGCAGATGGGGAGGCGCCAGGAGGGATTCCGCAGGCGCGATGCAATCTCGGTTGCGGAGTCACAAACCACGATAGGAGATACCCCTTTTCCTTGAGCACTCGAAGGGCTGCGGATCTTTTGGACCTGACCTTCGTTGGCTCGGCCTTCATTCCGCGATTGCGGGTCGGGGACGATTAGACCTTGCCCAGGAGCCCCCTGCTTCTTAGAGCGGTCTCTGTGCGCTCCCACCACGCGTGGGGGGTGGCGTGCCTCGTTGCCGCGTTCCCTCCTGTGATGCTACTCGCGGGGTGGCTGTAGTTTCGATGGGGCTAAGGTTCGCAGGGCGGCCTCTAGGTCCGGATCACGCCCCCGCCGCAAATCCTCCACTGTCCACTCGACGGGGAAGGTGGGCTTTAGGGGCCGGCTCTCGATGAGTTGGCCGTTGAGATTCCAGACCTGCATCACGCAGAACGTCACGACCATCCTGCTGTGCGGCAGCGTGACGAGTGGGCGCGGCGCACCGGCACCAGCCCCGTTGGGGCGTCCGACAAAAATCGTTTGTGGCGCGGCCACCGCCAGATAATTCAAGAAGCAGTCACAGGCGCTGAAACTGCCTTCGTCCATGAGCACGGCCAGTTTGCCACGGTATGGCTGGATCCCAGGTTCATGTCGCAACTGGATCGGTATTCGCCGATGGCGCGCAGATTCAGGGGCGGTTTGGTACGAGGCGAACTCCGGTAGGACCACCAGGTCCTCGGACACGTGCGTGGCCAGGGAGTAGTAAACTGGGTGCGCCGCCGTATCACATAAGAAGAGGGCCAGGAAATGTCCCAGCGCATCCGAGCCGCCCCCGTTGCCGCGCAAGTCGAGGACCAACGCGTGCGTGTCCTGGAGGGCGGTGAAGGCCTCGCGAAGCGCAGTCTTTTTGCCTTGGAGAGCGGCCTGGAGGGCCGTTGGGCTGCGACCGCCGTCCTCCCACACTTTCATGTCCTGGGCGAAACTCGGCAGGCGCAGATAGCCAACGCCGTCCTCGAGTCGCCGCCATCGAATCGACTCCGCGGCTTCGACCGGCGCGGCCGGCACAGTCCGCGTGGGTAGTTCGCATTGAACACGTGAATCACTGCCGCGAAGCGCCACGATATGCAGTTGACTCTCCGAGCTGCGCCGCAGCGCGTCGAGCGCGCGACGCTCGCGGCCGGCGGTCGTGGAGCCGGGAGAATGCGTCAGCATGGCGGCGAATCGCTCGCCGATGGGAATGCCATTCACACTGAGGAGCTCATCCCCGGGCTGCAGCGGTCCCTCCCGGTCCTCTACGGATCTGACGTAGATGTGGCCGCCGAGGCGGATCAACTCGAAGGGCCAGCGCCTGGGCGTCAAGAGCGCGGGTGATGCATGGCCGGGTCGCACTCCTGCATGGCCATCCATGAGTCCGGCGATGTATTCCCTCACGACGCGATAGAAGCCATCGGCGTTGGTCACCGTGTCGATCTGGCGCCTGCTGGTGGCGTGCAGGGCGTCGAGGTCCACTCCGAGCCAGGTGCGTTTGTCTTCGGCATACGCCCACGCGCGCTTGAGGCGGACAGTCAAGTGCTCAAGGTCCGCTTCCATTTCGGAGCGCGTGTACTTCGGGGCCGCGGTTGGTGGCGCGTCATCACCATGAACAGGGGACACCCACAGGGGAAAGCTGAGCAGCGCGCCGAGAAGTGCACGCAGTGCCCGGCCTCGCGCATGTTTGGGCCCACGTGTGGTGGTTGGGGAGCGCTGAGTCCCGAACCGCCGGACGAATCCGGTTAGCGTGAACGCCGGGATGGGCCCGGGATCCGGGCTAAACCGACGCCCACTGAAAACAAATTCCGTAGCCATCGGGGTCCCGTAGGTACAACTGCTTCATGCCGTAGGGCGCCACTTTCGGGCTGCTTGCCATAACACCCTTCTCAAGAAGGAATGCATGCATCGCATCCACATCACGAGCGCCCAAATAGAAACAGGTGTCGTTGTGCGCTGATACCTGAGCTGGATCAGGTGCAGGCGGACGGTTTGCTGCCTCATATCGGGTGTTGAGCATCAGTTCCGCGCTTCCATGGCGGAGCCATGCCCAGTCGCACTGGTCTCCGGCGGAGGACTGCTGCACCACGTCGAAGCCGAGGAGATCTCGATAGAACGCCAGCGAAGCCGGCATATCGAAAACCTGAATCATGGGGCAGAGTCCCTCGATTTTGGGGCGTATTGAAGTTGTCATAGATGCCGTCGACCCGGCGCCACGGCAGGCTACCGCGAAGGCGATTTCCCGCGGAGGCAGGGGATAACGCAGCTCTGGATGCCCAATTCCGGGTCGTCGCTGAGTGGTGGTTGGGATGAGCGCCTGATTGATCCCGATCGAGGCGAATCTCAGCACTGCTGCACTCGCGCCACGACAACCTGGGGCGACCACTGCAGGAAGGATCCTGGCGTGACGCCCGAGGTTAGGAATTCGGGTTTGACCTCCGCCGCAGCAGGGGAAGATCCGTGCCTCAGAACCTCCGCCTCCCGCTTCCCGACTCGGCCTGTGCCCGCGTCCTCGGAACAGGATCCCCACTGACTTCTCGGATGGGCTCTTAGCCGCCGCAGCCCGAAACACCAAGTTGGTGGCCGCAGTCACGCAGAAGTCAGATCAGCCGCCCGCCTATCGGTCGGGGGGTGGTTTGGTGTAGCGCTTTGGCTGGGTGGGTGATTATGGCTTTTCCGTGATGCGCCGCAGCTGCGTCAGGACCTCCTGACCGAGATCAAACACATCCCCGTATTGGCTTTTTCCCTGCTCAACAGAAGCCAGGTCAGTCTCAAGCACCCGGACACCTTCAAACGTCAGTAGGTAAAAGCGGACGTGGTCTTTGCCAGGATAGGGATACTCTGTGGTGGGGTGCGAGGAGGCGATGAGGCGGTCGCATGCCCGGACGAGGTTTGTCGCCGCGGTCCTCACGCTCGCATGTTGCTCGCCGCCAATGATCCCAAACGTAGATGTCGTGTAGAGGCTCGCCGCCCCACTGGAGCTCGCAAAGATGGTCGCCGTGTCCTGGCCAATGGGCCAGTCCAGCAGGACGCCAAAGACCCGTGGAAAAGCCTCGGTCGGCTTTAGCCCGGCTTTCTCGGCTGGGGTGGTAAGCATCAAGTGGCGCAAGGCGCGTCCCGCCTCCGCTGGCTTCCCCTTCGGCTCGTTGGTCGGAGTTCTGGAACAGGCTCCCAAGAGCAGCGCGAGTATTCCCATAGCACAAATCAAGTGGAGTCGGCGCATATCCATAGAGATCCTGGGTTTAAGGCGGCGCTGTCTTGCCGCGGTAGACGGGTTCCCGCCGAGTTCTGCGCCGGTGACGCGAGGATCCCCCCGTACCAACGTGCCGGCTGGAAGCGGTGAGCAACGGTGTGAAAATTCTGTGGGGATCCTCGCTCCTCTTGAGCCCGAAGGTAGCGGTTCTTTTGGGCGTGTTTGCTGTGGGCTCGGGTCTCATCCCGTGGCCGCGGGACGGGGATGCATCAGGCGGTTCATATCGGAACGATCGCAGATGCCGGGTTCTTGATGAGAGGGAACTGCTGGACATCGCCAAATGGTGCGTCGCGGCCTTCTGGTGCGGCCGCTGTTGCCCGATGTCGCGCTCTCCTTCCGCGGGTGGGGGTGCGCGGCCAGCGACAGGGTGGGAGATGTCGTTTCGTCTGGAACCCGAACTGCCAGTGGGTGGTGGTCAGGACGGGCGCATGTGGACTGGTCGCTCATCCGCCTCCCAAAATCCGGTACCTGGTGAAAAAGATGTCTGCATCTACGTGCAGTTGCACGCGGGCTTTCTCGAGGTGGCCGACCAGAGCCACAAACGGGTCGCCGTTCGGAAAACGTCTCACCAAAGCCTCATACCGATTGGAGTCCGCCAGCAACAGATGGGCCATCTCAGTCCCCGCGACGTCCAGGCCCACTCGGTCGTTGCCGTTGCCATCAATCCTAAACTCAGGCCAATCGGAGAGGTTGGCGCGATGGTCGTATTCCGAGGCGACGGGAGGACACTCGGTTCCCAAATTCGCCATGACCTCGTGGACGAGTACCTCGAAATCATAGGCCACAATCGTGCCTCCTACCGGGCACACCCGGAGGAGTTCGTTATGGAGCCGCTCTGTCTTGGCGTAGAATAGCGAGCCGGCGAAGGTGACTACACCAAAAGCTTGTACCGGAAGGTCGGCCAGGGCATCGCCGGAGCCTTGGTGGTAAGAGACTTTCGGATGCCTCTGAGCCACCTCCAACATGGCTCGGCTCGGCTCGAGTCCAAGAACCTGGTCGCAATACCTCGTGAGGGCGACAGCAGAGTGACCGGTGCCACAACCCACGTCCAAGCCAACCCGGAATGACTCGTGAGGGGAAATCACACGCGCCAGAATCAGCGGGTGGAGCGGTGGCCGGAAGGCGGCGTAGTGCCGTGCGGCCGTGCTGTCGTATCGCTCACTCATGTCTGCACGCCACGATTGAACTGAGCGATGGGCGCAGCCCAGCGCGTTCGCTTCGCCAACCATCGTCCCCCGCCTGGGTGTGCTGCACCGACTGGGTTCGGCCACCGGCTCATTGCCCATCTCCGGGACGGACTGCGGCGTCTGGGTGCGCCGGCTTTTTCTTCGCCAGGACGGCAACGACGGATCTGGTTCGTGGCACCGGGACGTTCAGGCGTTCCGCCAATCGGAGGATGGCACCTCCGAAAAGGTCTCTCTCATCGGGCTTGTTCTGACGCTCAAAGTCTCGCTGGAATGACGTCTTGGCTGCAGGAGGAAATTCCTGCGCCTTCATCAACGACACTTCTACAATGTCCTCGGGGAGTCGGACGCCAGACGCCTTGGCCAGCGCGCTCGCCTCCAGCATCATCGTCCGTACCTCCGCTCTGAGTCTGGCGTCCTCCGAGACCTCACCCAAGGTCTTGTCGTAGGCGGCGCATACCGACCCATAGGCGCAAATGAAAATGAACTTCTTCCAGATCTCCACCTGGATGTCCGAGGTCCATTCGGCTTTGATGTCGGCCTGGTTAAATACCCTGATCACTTCTTGGGGCGCATGCTCGGGACGCTGCGGATCGGGACCGAATAGAATCCGGCAGGACCCGCCTTTCTGGTGAACCTTGCCGGGTCGTTCAATGTGGGTCCCGACGTACACGCAGGCGGGGAGGACCACGCCCTGCTGAATCACGCTTCGAACCCTGGAATAGACATCCACTCCGTTCAGCAGCGGCATCAGAATGGTTTCATCGCGGATGAGAGGTGCCAGCCCGATTAACGCGGCAGTGAGATCGAACTCCTTGACGCAGATGAGGCACAGGTCCAAAGGCGGCAGGCGCCGGAAATCGTCCGTAGCCAAAAACGGCTGGCAGACGAGATCGCCGTCGCTCTCCGAAGTCAGCAATAGGCCAGATTCCTGAATCCTACGGAGGTGCTCACCCCGCGCCAGAAATGAGATGGTGGCTCCGGCGTGCTCCTGGGGCCCCGCCGGCGGTCGGGCCGGCACCATGTCTCACCACCGCTTAACCCCGATTTCCTCTATTCCACGATGGACCAGTTTTCGGGTTCAAGGTCAGGCGGTTTGGGCATCGTGCTAATCAACACGTAACACCTGGTAATATCTACGGGTGTGAGCCCCAAGTGGGTCGCAAACGTAGTTGGTGACGCCGTTGCCGACAAGCCGGTTACCGAGATCGATCCAGGTTTCGGTATCCACCTCCGGACTCCACTGCACTTGATAAGTCGAGCCGGGATAGGAAAGCCAACCGATCTGAACAGCCGTAAAAGCCGTAGCCTGTGTTGCTGGAACATCGGATGACCGAATGAAAGCGATATCATCCACAGCAATATTGTTTCCCACACCAGCGGTGCTCTGGAGTCGCATTTCAAGGAGTGCGGTATTGGATGTCGCCGAGTTCCAAGTGACCCCAAAGGCCTGCCAGCCTGATGGTGTGACGGGCAACACGTAGAATGTTCCTTGCTGTTTACCGTTCACGCTGAAGTAGAGAATGGGCGGACTTTGAGACTCGAACTTGAGGGCCCATGTCGAGAAGACGTACGTAGTGTTCGCCTGAACTGAAACCGTTTGTCGCCAGAACACTTGTCCTGCGCTTGTGCTCCCATCCACAATCAACATCTGACCAGAGCCGGTGGTGTGGTCCACGGCAGAGATCCAAGCACCCGTTGTATTGTGTGGATTGTTGGTGACGACGTATTGGTTAGCGCCCCAGTTGGGATTGCGATTCCACAGCGGGTAATCTGTCGTGAATTCCTTGTTTCCAGACTCGAATCCGGGATTGGTGACGAGGTTCTGAGCGTCAGCGTCGATGACGGTGGCAAACAGCGCGAGAATCCACCATGTTGTAGTTGAGGGATATGCTAGTTGCATTTTGTGGGTTGTGATTTGTTGAGTGTTGTTGATGAGGCATTGATGGGGATGGCACGTGTCGCGCCTGCGACGATGAGGCCATCTGATTTGCCCACTGCAGCACGCGTTCGTGGACCTCCTCACGATCGGCGAGGCTGAAGATACGGGTCCTGGGCACAATTAAATCCGCTGCCGCTTAACGACAGAACTGAACGAACCAAGCGACCCAGGGCGCTTGGATCGAAAAACTGACGCCGGCTGCCCGCGTTCGTTCGAGTGCCTCTTCTTGGGAGTGTCTGTTTGTACCGGCTCATTGCACACCTGCTCGAGCGGCTGCTGCGGGATCAATTCTCGACATCATCGCGGCCGCGCGATCAGCGACGCTTCCGGAGACGTACGGATTCGTGTCCTGGAGGAGTTTCAGGAGTTCAGGGATAGCCGCTTTGGCGGGGTTGCCGAAGTTCCCCAGGCTGGTCGCAGCATTTCCGCGCACGCTGGGATCCGGATCGCTCAGTACCCGTGTCAACTCGGGCACGACAACGTGTAAGTTGGTGTTCCAGAATTGAAAAGCTGATGCCGCCGCCTTTCGGACTTCGCGGTCGGAATCGTGCAGGGCGGAAATCAGAGCGGTGCGCGCCATTCCCTCGACCCCAGGATGCGAGAATGCCGTCACGAGATTGTCGGCCGCGCGACAGCGTGCCACCACGCTTCCCGTCGCCAACACGTTGGTCAAAACCGGCACGCTGCTTGGCATCATCCTGGAAAGACCGTTTCCCACATCCGCCGAGGCACCTGGCTCGTTCATCGCCTCGGTCAAAGCCGGGAAGCAAGCCTCAGCCATCGGACCGAGCGCTCCGCACGCATGCGCGGCCCTTCGCTGCCAGACCACCGCATAGTCCACCTCACCGCGTAACAAGTTGAACCGCGATTTCAGACTGATCCACTGGGCATAGAAGGGAGGGTCTCTCCGACGGAGGTAATAGATCAGGCGCGGCACAACATTGGTGCCGAAGTGCTGAATGGCGGACTGGGCGGCCGCATACTCGGCGGATCCTTGAGCGGTGTCGAAATCCCTGAGCCAAACGCTGAATGGCTTGCCTTGGTAAGATGGCTCTCGATCCGCCGGCGGAAAGGCCAGCCATGAGATGGCCACGAGAACGAAGACCACGGAGATGGCCAAGCCAATTCTTGAGCGGCTCTTCATGGCGCGGTCAGCCGAGGGAAACTGTCCAACACCCGAGCTCTCTTACCAGCCCCGCGCCACACATCAGCCGCGTCGAAGACTGTGGCAGACCGACAGGGCGAGATCCGAACCGCGGGTAGGGGGTGGTTGGCATGAGCGACTGTTGTTAGGTCGAGAGTCTACGTTCGAACTTGTCGACCTTAGAGCCCGTCTGAGTGCGCCGTGGAAAGGCGCGGAACTCCAGTGGGGGGAAGTACCCCACCCGGCAACTTTCGCTCCAGCCGGTAGCAGCCGGGGCGGGCACGGAAGCAATGAAGTGCCTGAAGCACCCTGGTGCAAAAGGCCCGTCAAGCGGGTCAGCGAGCAAGCAGGCCGTAATGCGAATGAACATCGAGAAGGTCCCGAAACCATCTGATGCGGACGCCGACCCAGCTCAGACATGGGGAAGGCTGCCATCGGGTACGAAGCGAGCGAAGCACGCGAGACCCGAGTCCGCCGGGGCATTGATGA
>JADLFD010000023.1 GCA_020845805.1 Verrucomicrobiales bacterium
GGGAGCCGTCAGGGGAGATGGCGGCCGACGTATTCAGGCCGGCTCGTCTCGAGAACGGTCGGCGGCTGCCAGAACCGAGATCGTGAACGAAGATGTCAGGATTCCCCAGACGATAGGAGGTGTAGAGGACCGCGAGTCGGCCGGGAACCCAAGCCGGGGCAGCCACAATGGCGTTGTCGCTGGTGATGGCCTGTGCGCTGTGGCCATCGTAATCGGCGACATAGATCTCCGAGTGACCCGCTCCGAGCTCGCTCTTGAACGCAATCCGGGTGCGCGCCACGCCTTGACCGCCGAGCGCCTTGATCACGTCGTCGGCGAGCGCATGCGCTTGCTGGCGCAATGTGCCTTTGGTGTAGACCTTGCCGAACAACGAGGAACCGGCCTTCGTGGCGAGGCGGCCTTCGAGCCCGCCATTCATGCCCCCGGTGAGCGTGTACTGCGCCTCGCTGTCGCCGACCACGCGGCATCCGGCCACCTCGAGGTCAAAACGCAGCGTTTCCGAGGCCTCGCCCGAGTAGCCGGACAAAGTAATGGGGGTGGCGGCGCCGGCGACGTTCTCCACGATGATGGCGTCCTGAGCGAAGGTGCGCGTCAGGATTGGCAAAGTGGCGCCCACTAGGCCAGCGCTACGCAGCCAGGCACGTCGTGAGAGGGAGGAAGCGGTTCGCGGGGTCATCAGAATTGGCGTCGTGCGCGGAGGTTGAATCCGATCTTAAAGGTCTGCTGCTCGAGAGCGGGGTCGGGATAGGCGTCGAATGGAGCGATCCGTTTGACTCGCTGAAGCGCATCATCGATGGACCGGTCGAGCGCGGCGATTCCAGAACGCCGGGTGACGCGTGCGCGTGTCACCGTGCCGTCTCGTTGGATGGTCACCTCGGTCTCCACCGTGGCGAGGTCATCCGTGACGTTGGGGGGGGGCACCCAGGCCGCGAAATAGGCGTTGCGAATGGAGAGGGCGTTCACGGAGCCGACACCGCCCCCCGCACCGCCTCCGGTGCCTGGGCCACCGCCGCTGATTTGGATATTCACCGCGCCGCGACCTCCTCCGGTTCCGGTAAGGGAGCCGGTCGCCTGGGCCAGGATGCCACCCAACGCGCGCGCGCGCGCCTTGGAGGGATCCTCCACGGGGGTTGAATTCCTGGCGGTTTCCTTGCTCGGAGCGGCCTTGCGAGTCTTGCTTTCTGGCACGGACTGCGCCTGCGAAAAGTCGAACTTCGGTTCTTCCTTCTTCTTGGGAGGCGTTTTGGGAGGGGACTTTTTTTCCGGAGCCTTGCGGGTCGGAACCACGAAATCCCGGGAATTCGACTCTGGCGCGTCGAGCGCCGATTTGGTGGGGGTACGCGGCTCCGGACGCGCGGGCACCACTTCCGGTTCGGGCACCCGGACCGGGGGAGGCGTCGGCGGTGGTTCAGGGGCTACCGTGGCGCGCTCGACGGCCTGTTCCGCAGCTGGTGCGGGCGCAGGCGGTTCTTCGGAGGCGAGGGGGGCAAGGGCTCCGTTGACCAGATCCGAGGAGATGATCTCAAGCGTCACCCCGCCGGTGGCGAGATCCGTCGGTTTAGTTTGGAATCCTGGCGCGAAGATGAGCAGGACGCACAAAACTGTGTGGCCGAGGACCGAGCCGATGAAGCAACGCGATGGGAGGGGACGGCTCATGGGTCATCGCGGGGGCGCCATGAGGGGACGGAAACGTGTGATGCCGCGACGCTGGCATCGATCCAGGACTGCCGCCACGTTCTCCCAGGAGGTGCGCCGATCCGCACGGATATCCACGACCATGCGGGGATTTCGCTGGGCCTCGGTGGCGAGAGCCGCCTCCACCTGATCGAGATTCAGTCGTTTGCCGTCCAGCACGAATGCCCCACTGGCATCGATCTCCAGGGTCTTGATGTCCTTGCGCTCCAACGGGGCGTCCGCCTGGCGACCTCCGGAGGGGAGTTTGAGATCGAGGTTGGGTTCGAGCAGGGGAGTGGTGATGACGAAAATGATAAGCAGCACGAACGCCAGGTCCAGCAAGGGAGTGACGTTGATGTCGGACAGCGTGACTAACGCGTTCTTTTGCGAGAACCGGCGCATGTGTTCGTGGGGCGGATCGGAGCGGGTGGGGCGTCTGAGGGAAGTTGTCAGGCCGGTTCAACGCGATGGACGATCGGGCCGCAGATGGTCTTCAAGGAATTCCACCTCCATTCGCGCGGCGAGTTCCTGAGCGAAGTTGTCCATCTCCACTGTCAGGACCCGAAGATTATGAACAAGCCAGTTGTACCCGAACATGGACGGGATGGCGACCATCAGGCCTGCCACGGTAGTGATCAAGGCGCCGGCCACGCCGGGCGCCATCATTTGGAGCGTGGCCGATCCGGACTTGCCAGCCGCGACCCCTCCGAAGGCGTCCATGACGCCCCAAACTGTGCCGAGCAGCCCGAGGAAGGGCGCGCCGCTTACGGCGATCGCCAGCAGGATCAGGCCGGCCTCAAGTTTGAGCGACTGTCGGGCCACACTCCGTTCCAGGACGCCTTTCACCAATTCCATACCTTTGAGGCCGATTTCGTGTGAGCTGCTGCCGGATTTGGATTCACGCAGGTGCTGTTTGAGTTCGAGGCAGCCGTCCTCATAGACGGAAAACAGCGGGCAACCCTCCACCCTCAAGCGGCGGTCATGGAACTCGATGACGCTTTTCTGACGACCGTACTCTTCGCGGAAGAGGGAATTGAGCCGATTGGCACGCCGCATTTGCATGCTCTTTGAGAGCATCACGGACCACGCGAACATCGAGAAGACCATGAGGATCCCGATGACCACTTTCCCCTCGAGCGTGGCCCGGTGGTAGTTATCGAACAAGCTGCTCTGAGCAAGCATGCAGTAATAGGCTGCGTCCATGGGGCGGCGGCCACGACAAATGGCCGAAGCCGGATGTAAGGGTACAAGCAGTTGAGGTCAAAGCCTTTTCGGCACAAGTCATCAACCGGTTTGGAGTTAATGTTAACGGCAGGCGAAAGCTGGGACTGATACTCACCCATCGTCCGGGCGATCGCACGGCAGGTTAAGTTGTGCCAAAGAGGCTCAAAATAGAGACGAGATGACGCATTTTCGGTGGGAAGGATGCGTTGAGCGGCTGGGGTTACATGCGTAAAGTGTTTATAATGAGCGTATTGAAATTTTAGACTGGGCTGGCTCGGGACCTGCTGGGCCAAGGGAAAAGATATGGCGAAAGTTCTAGGCATTGATTTGGGGACCACGAACTCGTGCATGTCCGTGATGGAAGGTGGGGAACCGGTGGTGCTTGAGAACTCCGAGGGGCGGCGCACGACGCCTTCGGTTGTGGCGTTCACCAAGACCGGAGAGCGCATTGTCGGGGAGGCTGCGAAGCGCCAGGCGGTTACCAATCCGCGCAACACGGTCTACTCGATCAAGCGCTTCATGGGGCGCAAGTTTGCCGAGGTTCAGGAGGAGGCGAAACGGGTTCCGTACAAGGTGGTGGAGGCAGCGAACGGGGATGCCAACGTGGAGGTGGAGGTGGGCGGGGAGATCAAGCGCTATAGTCCGCCGGAAGTCTCCGCGATGATCCTGGCCAAGCTTAAGGCGGACGCCGAGATGCGGTTGGGGGAGACGATCACGCAGGCGGTAATCACGGTCCCGGCATACTTTAACGACTCGCAGCGGCAGGCGACCAAGGATGCCGGGCGCATTGCGGGTCTGGAGGTCCTTCGCATCATCAACGAGCCGACCGCGGCGTCGTTGGCCTACGGTCTGGACAAGAAGAAGGACGAGTTGATCGCGGTGTACGATCTCGGGGGGGGCACCTTTGATATTTCCGTGTTGGAGATTGGCGATGGCGTTTTTGAAGTAAAGGCGACCAACGGTGACACGCACCTGGGTGGTGACGACTGGGACAACCGGCTGATCGACTGGATTCTGGACGAGTTCAAGAAGGACTCGGGGATGGATCTGCGCAAGCAGCCCGACGCGTTGCAGCGGATCAAAGAGGAAGCGGAGAAGGCCAAGATCGCGCTCAGTTCCTCACAGCAATACGAGATCAATCTTCCCTTCATCACGGCGGATTCGAGCGGCCCGAAGCACATTCAGAAATCGCTGAGCCGCGCCAAGATGGAGCAGCTTTGCGACGACTTGTTCGAACGCACCGTCGTTCCGGTTCGCAATTGTCTCCGGGACGCCGGGATTTCCGCGGACAAGATGAGCGAGTTGGTGCTGGTGGGTGGGATGACGCGCATGCCGCGCGTGGTGGAGACTGCCCGGACCCTGGTCAGCAAGTCACCGCATCAGGGGGTGAATCCTGATGAAGTGGTGGCGGTGGGCGCAGCGATTCAAGGCGGCGTCCTCAAGGGTGAAGTGAAGGATGTGCTCCTGCTGGATGTCACCCCGCTCTCGTTGGGAATTGAAACGCTGGGAGGGGTGTTCACCCGCCTCATTGAGCGCAACACCACCATCCCCACGCGCAAATCCGAAATCTTCTCCACGGCGAGCGACAGCCAGCCAGGAGTGGAGATTCACGTGCTCCAGGGCGAGCGTCAGTTTTCCAAGGACAACAAGACCATCGGGAAGTTCCAGCTCACTGACATTCCTCCGGCGCCGCGCGGGGTGCCCCAGATCGAGGTCACCTTCGATATCGACGCCAACGGCATCCTGCACGTGAGTGCCAAGGATCTGGGAACGGGCAAGGAGCAGAAGATCACCATCACCGCCTCGAGCGGCCTTTCCAAGGACGAGGTGGAGCGCATGCGACGCGATGCCGAGGCGCATGCCGACGACGATCGGAAGCAGCGCGAAGAGGTCGAGGTTCGGAACGAGGCGGACAACGCGGTTTATCGCACCGAGAAGATGCTGCGGGAAACGGGCGACAAACTTCCTGCGCCTCGCAAGACCGCGATCGAGGAGGCGTTGCAGGCGGTGAAGGAGGCCACCAAGGGTGGGGATACCGCCGCGATCAAGAGCGCGAGTGAGCGATTGAACCAAGCCTGGCAGGCGGCTTCGGAAGAGATCTACAAGGCCGCGGGGCAGGCGCGTGAGAATGCCGCCGGGGCGGGTTCTGGAGCTGGGGCGGGGGGTGGTGAGGAACCCAGCGCGGGCGCCAAAGGGCCGTCCGCGGGAGGGAAGGATGACGGCACCGTGATCGACGCGGAGATTGTGGACGAGAAGAAGAAATAAGGGCGGCCGTACGTCGCGGCACTGCGAGTCGCTGGCCGCGCGTTCCGAAGCCGATTTCCTGAACAAAGGTTTTTCCCTCCGTGGGTGCGGGGGGAGAAGATTGAGGGTAGATCAGAGCAAACCAACTAATCGAACGACACGAAACTATGGCACTTAACGTCAAACCGCTGGGAGACCGGGTCCTCGTTGAACCCGCTGAGGAGAAGGAATCGAAGAAGGGCGGGATCATCATCCCGGACTCCGCGAAAGAGAAGCCCATGGAGGCGATCATTCGCGCGCTGGGCACCGGCAAGAGCGATGAGAACGGCAAGAAGGTCCCGTTCGAAGTGAAGGTGAACGACCGGGTTCTGATCAGCAAATACGGCGGTACGGAGATCAAGGTCGACGGCAAGGAGTACAAGATCCTGAGCTCGGACGACATTCTCGCGGTGATCGCTTGAGTGATTCAACCCACACCAACCGACAACAGTAATCAGCAAAGAAGACACTATGGCAGCGAAGCAATTGTTGTTTGACGAAGCCGCACGGCAGTCCCTGCTCCGGGGCGTGAGCCTGCTGGCGAAGGCAGTCTCCGCGACGCTCGGTCCGAAGGGCCGCAACGTCGTGCTCGACAAAAAGTTTGGGTCCCCCACGGTGACCAAGGACGGCGTGACGGTCGCGAAGGAGATCGAGCTCGCGGATCCTTACGAGAACCTGGGCGCCCAGATGGTGCGCGAAGTGGCGAGCAAGACCAGTGACGCGGCGGGCGACGGCACGACGACCGCGACGGTTCTCGGTGAGGCGATTTACCGCGAAGGTCTCAAGTATGTGACCTCCGGCGCGAATCCCATCGGCATTCAGCGTGGTATTCAGAAGGCGGTTGAAGGCGCTGTGGAGCACCTCGCCAAGATCTCCAAGAAGGTGAAGGACAAAGAGGAGATCAAGCAGGTCGCCACCGTCTCCGCGAACTGGGACACCACCATCGGCAACATCATTGCCGAGGCCATGGACAAGGTGGGCAAGGACGGCACGATCACGGTCGAAGAGGCCAAGTCCATCGACACCACGCTCGACGTGGTCGAGGGCATGCAGTTCGACAAGGGCTATCTCTCCCCGTACTTCGTGACCAACGCGGAGACCATGGAGGCCAAGCTCGATGACCCGTACATCCTCATCTACGAGAAGAAGATCAGCTCCCTCAAGGACCTGCTCCCCATCCTCGAGAAGGTGGCGAAGGTCGGCAAGCCGCTGCTGGTGATCTCCGAGGAAGTCGAGGGCGAAGCCCTGGCGACGCTCGTGGTCAACAAGCTGCGGGGCGTGCTCAACGTCTGCGCCGTCAAGGCGCCGGGCTTTGGTGACCGTCGCAAGGCCATGCTGGAGGACATCGCGATCCTCACCGGTGGCCGCTGCATCACCGAGGACCTCGGCATCAAGCTCGAGAACCTTCAGGTCGACGACCTCGGTCGCGCCAAGAGCGTGGTGGTGGACAAGGACAACACCACCATCGTCGAGGGCGCCGGCAAGAGCTCGGAGATCCAGGGCCGGGTCAACCAGATCCGCCGTCAGATTGAGGAGACGACCAGCGATTACGACCGCGAGAAGCTGCAGGAACGCCTGGCGAAGCTCGCCGGCGGCGTGGCGGTGATCAACGTCGGTGCGGCCACCGAGACCGAGATGAAGGAGAAGAAGGCCCGTGTCGAGGACGCGCTCCACGCGACTCGTGCGGCGGTCGAGGAAGGCATCGTTCCTGGCGGTGGCGTGGCGCTCATCCGCTGCATTCCCGCCATCGAAGCCGTGAAGGGCGCGACGGAAGACGAGCAGATTGGCGTGGATATCGTCCGCAAGTCGGTCGAGTTCCCGTTGCGCGCCCTGGCGTGCAATGCCGGCGTGGACGGCTCGCTGGTGGTGCAGGAGGTCAAGCGCCGCAAGGGCAATGACGGCTACAACGTGGCCACGGGCGACTACGAGGACCTGGTTAAGGCCGGCGTCGTGGATCCCAAGAAGGTCACGCGCACGGCGCTGCAGAACGCCGCGTCGATCGCCGCGCTGATGCTCACCACCGAGGCGCTCATCACCGAGATTCCTGAGAAGGACAAGAAGCCGGCTGCCGACCCGCACCACGGTGGCGGCGGCGGCGGCATGGACTACTAAGTCCGACTGCCGGAGGAACCGGAGTTCAGAGTTACCCAAACGGGCCGGCGAAAGCCGGCCCGTTTTCGTTTCGTGGGTTGGCGGGCGGAGGAGGGTCGTGTGGAGCGACTGCTCAACCCTTCACGTCGTAGCAGTGGATGAGTTCCTGATCGCGCAGGTAGAGTCGTCCGTTGACCACGACGGGATGGGTCCAGATACGGCCCTGCGGATTGCGCTGAGTGGTTTGGGGATCGAGCTTGAAGCGACCTTTTTCGAGCCATCCTTTGGGGGAAGCCTCGACCATGGCGACTTCGCCGGAGCCTTCGTCCAAGCAATACAGCATGCCGTCGGCGTAGTGGACGGCTCCTTTGCCGAGGCTTTTGTCCGCCCAAACCTCCTCCCCGGTGAGGAACTTCTGGCAGACCCAGCCGGGGCCGTCGGAGTGGCCGTAGAGGTGTTCTCCCACGAGGATCACTCCACCGTGGTGGTTCTTCATGACCTTGTTGTCGTAGACCTTGGTCACGGATTGATCCGCGCCGAGTTTGAGGAGCATGCACCCCACGCCGTAGCCGCTGGACACATAGACGTGGCCGTCGTGGTAGATGGGGGTGGGGATCACGGCGACACGACCTGGCCATTCGTGCTGCCAGAGAACCTTGCCGGAAGTTGGATCCACGCCGAAAACCTTCGACATGACCAGTTGGACGATCTGCGTTTTTCCGCCGTGCTCGACTCGGATCGGGGACGAGTATTGCGCCGCATCGGTAAGTTCGGTGGAGCGCCAGGCGGTGGTGCCGTCAGCGAGGTGCAAGGCGGCGAGCGTGCCTTGAGAACCCCCGGGCGTGCAGATGACGAGGTCCTGGATCACCAGCGGGCTTTCCGTATAGCCCCAACTTTGGAGTTTGCCCCCCAGGTCGGTGACGAGGGATTTCTGCCAGAGGACCTTGCCGTCCTTGAGTGACGCGCAGACAAGGACGCCCTGTCCTCCCAGGGTGAGGACCTTGTCGCCACTTACTGTGGGAGTGGCCCGTGGTCCATCGCCCCAATTATTCGGGTATTTGGGACCGGCGGGGGTGGCCCAGAGCTCCTTGCCCGTGGTGGCATCGAGGGCGAGGAGGAACTCCTGATCGGCACGCAGGCCCATGGTAAGGAGCGTGTTCCCGATCACGGAGAACCCGGCGTATCCCAGTCCGCCGTCGCGGTTGACCCAGAGTTGTTTCGGTCCGGTGGACGGCCACTGCTTGAGCAGGCCGGTATCGGGGGAGTGGTCTGAACGGAGTGGGCCACGCCATTCGGGCCAGTCTGCGGCGGGGACGGGGGTACTGGTCAGCAGGGCCAGGCTCACGGAGACCAAGGGGAGACCTGGGAGGGCGAGAAGACGTTTCA
Organism: Verrucomicrobiales bacterium; assembly: GCA_020845805.1. Lineage (GTDB taxonomy): Bacteria > Verrucomicrobiota > Verrucomicrobiia > Limisphaerales > CAIMTB01 > CAIMTB01. The sequence goes on from JADLFD010000023.1 coordinate 8,659, forward strand.
TGCGGCTGGCGGGAAAGTGTCCAAGGAATCCGCGTCCGGCAACTTTGATTCCGTGGCCATTCCGTGGTTGCACGTCGGGGGCCTCTGGAGGCGGTGGAGGCGGTGTTCCGGCGAGGACTCGGGCCGGGCCCAAACCGGCGTCAGGCGATCCCCCATGGGGTGGGGGGGGCGGCGGTGGCCGTCCTCACCGCGGTGCGGCGAGCGGCGGGTCAGGTGCGGAGCAGTTCGCGCAGGCGGGTTTTGAGGATTTTCCCCGCTGCGTTGCGCGGAAGGCTGGGGAGGGACACGGCGCGGCGCGGCAGTTTGTAATCCGCGAGTTGTTCGCGCAGGAAAGCGAGCAGCGCTTTCTCGTCGAAGGGGAGGTTTTCTTCCATGACGACAAAGGCGACGGGGCGTTCTCCACGACGGTCATCAGGTTCACCCACGACGGCGGCCTCGCGGATGCCCTGGAACCGGTAGATGACTTCTTCGATTTCGCGGGGGTACACGTTCATGCCGTTGGGCTTGAGCATGTCCTTCTTGCGGTCGGTGACGACGAAGTAGCCATCGGGTCGGCGGTGGCCGATGTCGCCGGTGAGGAGCCAGCCGTGGCGCAGGGTTTCGCGGGTGAGATCGGGCGCGTTCCAATAGCCCTGCATGACGTTGCCGCCGCGAACGCACAATTCACCGTCCTGCAGATCAGGCAGGTCGCGATCCGCATCATCGCGCACGCGGAGTTCGACGCCGGGGATGGGGAGGCCGATGCTTCCCGGGATCCAAGGTCCGTGCACGGGGTTGACCGAGACCACGGGGCTGGCTTCGGAGAGTCCGTATCCTTCGATGAGGGGAATGGAGGGATGGCGTCGGTTGAAACTCTCGAGGATGGAGGCAGGCAGGGGTCCGGCGCCGCTGATGCAGAGGCGGAGGGGGAGTTGGATTCCCTCGGGGATGGCGGCGAGGGCACGAAAGACCTGGGCCATGGCGGGGAGAACGGAGCCCTGGTTGGCCATCAGTTCAGCCAGCATGGCCCGTGGGGGATGCAATGATTTGATGAGGACGATCGAGCCTCCGGTGAGCAGGGGGAGGAGGATGCAGACCGTCAGCATGAAGCTGTGGAACATGGGCAGCATGAGTACGAACCGGTCCAGGTTGACCACTTCCAGGATTTGTCGGCAGCTCTCGACGTTGCTGAGCAGGTTGCCATGCGAGAGCATGGCGCCCTTGGCGCGTCCGGTGGTGCCCGAGGTGTAGATGAGGATTGCGAGGTCGCTTTCCTGGCGTGGAACGACCGACTCGAGGACGAGTGACGGCGGCGACGGCGGCGGGAGGGGGAAGCGCACCAACTGCAGCGTGGGCAGGTGCGTTTGTGCTGCAGCCAGACGGGGCGCGAGCTCGGACTCCGTGATTACGGCACGGAGCCCGGCGTCGGTGGCGAGGTAGTCGATTTCATCCTCTTTTAGGAAATGGTTGATGGGGACCGCGACGGCGCCCACGGCGAGGATTCCGAGGAGACTGGGAATGAACTCAGGGTGATTTTCGAGCAGAATGCCCACTCGATCCCCGGGGCGAATGCCCATCGATTCGCGCAAGTGGCTGGCCATCCCCAGTGTCTGCTGGCGGAGATCCTGATAGGAGAGCCGGGCCTCGCCGTAGAATACGGCGATCTTGTCGGCGGTCTCGCAGGCAGAGTGCAGAAAGCGATGGGCGAGATTCATGTGGGTCGCAGGGCATGTTTGATGGTGGGCCGGCGAGGCAAGGTCAAGCCGCCTGTGTTGTCCCGGCTGAGGAGTGGCGGGCGGGGGGGAAGGCTGCTGGCGCGCGCGGGAGTTGTCCGAATCGTGACGTTTGCGCTTAATTGGGCCCGTGATCGACACCCCAGAGCGACTTTCGACCGCGTTATCCGTGCTCGAGCGGGCCGACTGGATCGCCATGGACACGGAGGCGGACAGCCTGCACGCCTATCCGGAGAAGCTTTGTTTGCTGCAGCTGAGCCATCCGGGCGGGGAGATGCTGGTGGATCCGCTGGCGGGTCTCGATCTGGGTGGGTTGCTCCAACTGCTGGGCAGGCACGTGCTGATCCTGCATGGAGGCGACTATGATCTTAGGCTCATGTACCGGGCGTGGCGGTTCGTTCCCAAAGGAGTCTTCGACACCATGAGCGCGGCGCGGTTGGTAGGCTGCCGGCGGTTCGGGCTGACGGATCTTGTCTCGCGCTATCTGGGATTAAGTTTGGAGAAGGGGCCGCAGAAGGCGAATTGGGGGCAGCGCCCGCTGACCCAGCGGATGACGGTCTACGCCGAGGCGGATGCGCGGTACCTCAAGCCCCTGCAGGATCATCTGACCGCGGAGTTGCAGAGGCTGGGGCGCCTCGAGTGGCACCGTGAGTTGTGCGCACGCATTGTGACCGAGGCGACGCAGTTGAGTCCGGTGGATCCGAACACCGTCTGGCGATTGCGCGGAAGCCATGGTTTGGATCGCGCCGGACTGGGGGTCTTGCGGTCGATCTGGCATTGGCGGGAGGAGGAAGCCATTCGTGCGAACCGGCCGACCTTTCACGTGCTCAACCACGATGTGGCGGTGGAGTTGGCGAGCGCGGCCTCGCGGTGGGGGGCGGTACCACACCAGTTGCCGAGGCATCTCACCCCGCGTCGACGCCAGGGTTTGGTGAAAGCGATTGAGGCCGGGCTCGCGATTCCAGCGGACCAACTTCCCGAGCGATTGCGGCACGAGCACAAGCGCGTTGCCTTGTCGGTCAGCCGGCGGGCGACTCAGTTGCGGGAGAGGCGTGACCGCCAGGCAGCCGCACTGGACCTTGATGAGTCGTTTCTGGCGAGCCGCAGTCAATTGCTGGAACTGGCGGAGACCGGGGACTGGACGAAGACCTCGCTGATGGAATGGCAGGGCCGGCTGCTGGAGCGCCCGTAGCCGAGCGTGATCTTCTCCAGGGTGCGGTGCGCCGAGAGCGGCGGCTCAGGGGCGGAGCGAAGCGAGTTGTCCGGGATTGCGGAGCCAGTTCTCACGTTCCGCAACGGCGGTGAGTTCGCGGGGATCGACGAGGGAAGTGGACTCGAGTTGGACGAGTCGCATCCGTCGATCCGCGAGGTGCCATCCGCTCCACAGCACACGGCGGGCGTAGAGATGATTGGCGAAGGCATTCTGGCCCACCTCGAACCACCACAGTGCGGTGGCGCGGGCGCTCTCCCGCTCCAGGACAATGGACATGGCTTCCCCATGCGGGTGCTGGACCCGCTCGCGACGGATGACGCGCCAGCCTTGTTTGCGAAACGTGCGTTCCGGGGACTCCAGGAGGTAGGGGTTCATCCGGGGGTGCGCGATCGTCACGTGAACGGGCCCCTTGGTGGTGGGGATGCGGAACCAGCCGGCCTGCCCCATGGCTGCGGGGTGGGTGGGGGGAGAGCCGGGGGTGAGTGGGGAATCGGCGATGGGGACCCGCAACTCGTGATCTGGCCAGAAGGCGGCGGCCATCTGGAACAGCATCATCAGACCGAGGAGGATGAGGGCAAATCGTTTGGGGGGGATCCAGCCTTCGTCGGAGTAACCGAGGGCCCCGGGTTCGAGGACGGGACGCTGCACCCACCAAGCCAGGACGAGCAGGGTCAGGAGGGCGAGGGCGAAGCGCAGGAGGGTGGCGGGTCCGCTGGCCAGGACGCCGAGTGGAGCCTCCGCGCCGAGCAGGAGGAGGAGAATCGCCACGATGCCGGCGGCGAGGAAAATGCGCAGCGGCCAGAAGCAGCGCCACGAGAGGAGCCCGACCAGCACGAAGACGACCGCGACATGCCTGAGGTTTTCGTAGGTGGCGAACTCGGCGAGGAGGGTCAGGGCGAGTCCGCCCGCCACCATGGCCACCGACCGGGAGTGGATCGGCCCTTTGGGCGTGCGGAGGCGGAGTCCGGCCAGCAGCAGGAGCAGGACGATGGTGCCGCCCAAGCCCAGCAGTCGGCTGGTACTGAGGCGGACGGTTTCGAACGGCAAGGCCTGCATCACGGCCACCACGAGGACCGCGAGCCAGGGAGGGTAGAGCCGGTCTTCGAACCAGCGTTTGAGCGTGTTGCCGGAGACGATGCTTCGGCTGGCGGTGTCGAGGGTGCGAGCGGCTCGTGCGACAAGCATGAGGCTGACCGCGGCGGCCGCCCAGGGGAGGGTGTTGCGGAGCAGGCCGGGCCAGGTGGCGTAGGAAGGGATGATGCGCGGCCAGATGCACGAGGCCGCGAGGAAGAGAGGCAACGCGGGCAGGCTGAGCCAGAAGGCACGACCCCGGACCACGAGGGCCAAGCCGAGCAGGCTGCAATATCCAAGCAGGTGAGCCTGGGTGGTCGTGAGGGCGAGCGGCAGGTGGATTTCCGGGTTGGCCAGCCGGTGGTCGAACAGACGGGCGAGGGGGGACCGGCTACCCTCGAAATCGAGCCAAAAGGGCAAGGCGGAGAAGAACAGGAGGGGGATCTTGAGCCACTCGGCCCAATCGATGCCCGGGGTGGCGGGGCGCAGCCAGGCGACCCCGAGGCAGACCAAGCCGAGGGTCATGAGGAGCAGCTGTCCGCTCGCGAGTCCCACCGCGAGCACGAGAGCGGCAATGAGTTGCTCCTGCTGGCTTTTCGACGTGTCGATCGCGGTGGTGAATCCGTTGATTTGAAAGATGGTGGAAACGACGAAGAGGGTCACCGGCATGGAGAGCACGCAGAGCACGAGGGCCGAGGGCCACGAGTTGCGCTGGCCCCAAGCCACCACCACGGTGAGGTAGAAAAGGGCCCAGACGACGACGAGATACCAGAACGTCGACGGAGCGTGCGGCCCGGGATCGGCGCCGGTTTCCGAGGACTCCTGGTGGAACTCATCGGCCATCACACTCCGAGCACTTCGTAAGCGAATCCCTTGAGGTATTCCGTTTCCGGCACCGCGGACAGGATCGGGTGGTCGGGCGATTGGGAGTACAGAGCGATCCGCCGCAAGGCCCGGCGCGCGTCGTAGGCGGACTCGTTGATGACCGCGGCGAACGTCTGCGCGTCGACGTGGTGGGAACAGCAGAACGTGGCCAGGATGCCCCCGGGACGCAGCAGGCGCATCGCGCGCAGGTGGATCTCCTTGTAGCCGCGGAGGGCGTCTGGGACCGAAGCGCGGTTGCGGGTGAAGGAGGGAGGGTCGAGAACCACCACGTCGAACTGCTTGTCGGCAGGGATGGCAGGGGGGGGGGCTCCTGGGGCAGGGGCGGCGCCGCCGGTGGTGCAACGCGCACGCATCCAGTCGAACACGTTGGCGGCCTCGAACTGCGTGTTGGCCGCCAGCCCATTGGCCGCGGCGATGCGGCGTGCGGCGGCAACGGCGGTTTCGCTCTGGTCGACGCCGACCACTGAGTTGGCGCCTGCGCGCGCGGCATGGAGCGCGAACCCACCGATGAAGGAGAAGGCGTCGAGGACGCGCGCCCCGCGCGCGAATCCGGCGACCAGCGCCTGGTTGACCTGCTGGTCGAGGTAGAGTCCGGTCTTGTGACCGGAGAGGATGTCCACTTCAAACCGGAGGCCGTTCAGGACCACGGGCAGCGACTTCATCTCCGCTTCCTCCAGGGAACCGAAGAGCACGGAATTGGACTCCGGAAGTCCCTCGAACTTTCGGGAGCCGGCGTCGTTGCGTTCCACGATCGCACGCGGCTTCAGGAGTTTGCGCAGGATCTCGACGATTACCGGCTTTCGGCGGTCCATTCCGAGGGAGGAAGTCTGCAGGACGAGGACGTCCTCGTACTTGTCGACGATCAGGCCCGAGAGACGGTCGCCTTCGGCGTTGACCACGCGGAAGGACGTGGCGCCGGGGAGGAACCGCTGGCGGTGGGCGATGGCATCACGCAGGCGGCGATCCAGGAACGGCGCCTCGAGATCGTCGCGTTCCGAGGAGAGAACGCGGACGCGGATCTTGGATTTCGAGTTGAAGAAGCCGACGCCGAGAAACCGGCGGCGATGGTCCTTGACCTGGACCACATCGCCATCGGAGGGCTCCCGCGTCAGTCGAAGCAGGGAGCCCTCGTAGATCCACGGGTGGCCCGCCACGACACGATCCGCCTCACCCGGGCGGAGGTAGGCGGTGGGAAAGGCATCCTCGGTTTCAGCCTCAAAGGGAGCCCGGGGCCGCGGGCGGCGAACATCTGCCATCGTCGACCGAGTGAACACGCTGACCCTGCGCGGGGCGAGGAGGATTTTCGCCCGCGGCTAGGCTTCCGGGGTCCAGCCGAGCACCACGTCGAACCGGGCTTGGTATTCCCGGTGGCGTGCGCGGCGCACGGGGCGGAAGGGGACGGTCACTGCGGCGCGCTTACGGGCGTCGCCGATGCTCTTCCAGACGGAATCGGTGGGGTTGCCTGGGTCGCCCTCGACGTAGCACTGGGTCGTCAGGCGTTCGACCCCGGGGGCTTTGACGGCGAAGTGGATGTGCGGCGTGCGGCCTGGGTAGGGGACAGGGCGGATGGTGCGGAAGAGATACTCCCCGCGCGAGCCGGTGACAAAACGACCGAAGCCCTGGAATCCAGGATCCCGCCGGTCGGCCTGGCCGCTACCCGAATGGAGATAGGCGCCGTTCTGGTCACATTGCCAGATCTCCACCGTGGCATTGCGCACCGCGCGGCCCCGGGCATCCAGGATGCGACCCTGCAACCAGGTGACGGTGCCGGCGGCGTCCGACTCTGAGGGTTGGATGCGGACGAGGTCGTTGTCGGTGTCGAGCGGCAGGCGATCCGGGTAGAAAGGGCCTTCGGTCTGGCTTGGTGTGGGGACACGTCGAGCGGCGAATGCGGCGGGGATGGGCCACGCGGCGCATCCGAGGAAGAGTCGCGAAAGGAAGGTGCGACGGTGCGTGGAGAACGCGAGCGGGGACATGCTGCATGGCATGCCCTGCCTGCGTGGGAAACGCAATGCTGGACTGGATTTCCCGCTCCCGACCACGGAGGCCAGGCGCGGGACGATCCTGGTTGCGGGCCTTGGGTGGGCTACGGCACCGGTCGCTCAGGCCTGTTCGTTCAGGCGGCAGCGATCAACTGGCGGAGCACATAGGGCAGGATGCCGCCGTGCTGATAGTACTCGATTTCGATCGGGGTATCGATGCGGCAGGCCACGGGGACATCCTGAGTGGTGCCATCCTTGCGCCGGATGCGCAGTGCCAGGTCCTGCTGCGGCTTCAGGTCCGCGCCCAGTCCCACGATGTCGTAGGACTCCGACCCATCGAGTCCGAGGGAGGCGGCGGAGACGCCATCCTTGAACTGCAGCGGCAGGACGCCCATGCCGACGAGGTTGGAGCGATGGATGCGTTCGAAGCTCTGGGCCACGACGGCTTTGACGCCGAGGAGGTTGGTTCCTTTGGCCGCCCAGTCCCGACTGGAGCCCGTGCCGTACTCTTGTCCAGCGAGGATCACGAGTGGGACGCCCTCTTTGATGTAGCGAACCGCGGCGTCGTAGATGGCCAACTTCTCGGGAGCGAGGCCGGAGCCAAGGCGTCCGTGGTAAAGCGTGTTGCCGCCTTCCTCGCCGCCGAGCATCAGGTTTTTGATGCGCACGTTGGCGAAGGTGCCGCGGGTCATGATGCGGTCATTTCCGCGGCGGCTGCCGTAGCTGTTGAAGTCGGCGAAAGCCACGCCGTTTTCCAGGAGGAATCGACCGGCCGGTGAAGCCTTCTTGATCGCGCCGGCGGGCGAGATGTGGTCGGTGGTCACGGAGTCCCCGAAGATGCCGAGCGCGCGCGCCCCGCGGATCTCGCGGATGCTGCCGGACTGGAGGGAGAACTCGGTGAAGAACGGAGGTTCCTGGATGTAGGTGGAGTTCCGATCCCAATCGTAGATGTTACCCGTGCTGGCCGGGATTTCGTTCCACTTGGGGTTCTGGGAGGCGAAGTCCGTGTAGAGCCGGCGGAACACCTCGGGCTTGAGGGCGGCCTGCATGGCATCGCGGACTTCCGCGAGGGTGGGCCAGAGGTCGCGGAGGAAGACGGGGCCGTGGGTTCCCACGCCGAGGGGTTCGGTGGTCAGGTCGATGTCGACGCGACCGGCGAGGGCGAAGGCGACCACCAGCGGGGGTGACATCAGGAAGTTCGCCTTGATGTTCTGGTGGACGCGCGCCTCGAAATTGCGATTGCCGGAGAGGACGCTGGCGGCGACGAGATCGTTCTTCACCACCGCGTCTTCGATGGCGGGGGCGAGGGGGCCGGAGTTGCCGATGCAGGTGGTGCAACCATAGCCGACGGTTTGGAACCCGAGTTGATCCAGGAAGGGGCCGAGTCCGGTCTTCTCCAGGTAATCCGAAACCACCCGACTGCCTGGCGCGAGGGAGGTTTTGACAGCGGGATGGGTCTTGAGTCCTTTTCGGACGGCATTGCGCGCGAGCAAGCCGGCGGCGAGCATGACGCTCGGGTTGGAAGTGTTGGTGCAGCTGGTGATGGCGGCGATGAGCACCGAGCCGTGACCGATCTGGGTCTGGAACTCCGGCACGGGCGGTTGCGTGGCCCAGTCCTCGGGTTTCTTGCCAAAGCCATTCTCCGCCACGGGCTTGGTGAACGCGCCGCGGAATGTCTCCTTAAGTTTTGGCAGTTCGATGCGGTCCTGGGGACGCTTGGGGCCGGCCACGCTGGGGACGACGGAGGCGAGGTCGATTTCGACGACCTGGGAGTAGTCGATCTGGCCCTTGGCGGGGATTCCCCAGAGGCCTTGGGCTCGGTAGTAGCGTTCGTAGGTCGCGCACTGCTCGTCGGTGCGGCCGGTGGCGCGGAGGTAATTCACACACTCGGCGTCGATAGGGAAGAAGCCCATGGTCGCGCCGTACTCGGGCGCCATGTTGGCGATGGTTGCGCGGTCGACGACCGGCAGAGCCGCGGCGCCGGGCCCGAAGAACTCCACGAACTTTCCGACCACCTTGGTCTTGCGCAGGAGTTGAGTGACGGTGAGGGCGAGGTCAGTGGCGGTGACACCTTCCTGGAGGGCCCCGGTGAGGTGGACTCCGACGACGTCCGGCGTGAGGAAATAGACCGGCTGGCCGAGCATGCCGGCTTCGGCTTCGATGCCCCCGACGCCCCAGCCCACAATCCCGATCCCGTTGATCATCGTGGTATGGGAGTCGGTGCCCACGAGAGTGTCGGGATAGTAGATGCCACCGGATTCGAGCACGCCTTTGGCGAGGTACTCGAGGTTGACCTGGTGCACGATGCCGATGCCGGGGGGGACGACTTTGAAGGTGTCAAACGCCTGCATGCCCCACTTGAGGAACTGGTAGCGTTCGCGGTTGCGCTGGAACTCGAGCTCGAGGTTTTGTCGCAGGGCGTCGGACGAGCCGGCGAAATCCACCTGGACGGAGTGATCGACCACCAGGTCCACGGGGACCAGGGGTTCAATGAGTTTCGGGTTCTTGCCGAGCTTCGCCACGGCGGAGCGCATGGCGGCGAGGTCGACCAGCAGCGGGACACCGGTGAAGTCCTGCAGGACGATGCGCGCCACGACAAAGGGGATTTCCTCGGTGCGCGGGGTGTTGGGTTTCCAATTGGCGAGTTCGCGCACGTTACGTTCGTGGACGCGCCGCTGGTCACAGTTGCGGAGGACGGATTCCAGGACCAGCCGGATGGAGACGGGCAGGCGCGAAATGGGGCCGACGCCCGCGGCTTCGAGCGCGGGGAGCGAATAGAATCGACCCTGGCGTCCTTGGCCGAGGTCGAAGGATTGCAGCGATTGGAACAGGTTGTGCGCGGTGCTCATAGTGGCGTTCGGCGCCGGGGGGCGCGGCTCAGGGCGGGCAAATTGCGGGCCGGCCCGAATTGCGTCAAGACGGCGGAGGTCCGGTGGGGTGCCCCGGCAGGGTCAGGGCGAGGATGGCGTCCGCCGCGCGATGCGCGGCTCCCGGGCTTCCGAGCAGTTGGATCAGGTCCCGCAGGCGCGACCGGACGCGGGCGCGTTCCTGCGGATCCTGCAGGAGACGGGTCGCCGCGCGGGCAATGCGTTCTGGCTCCGCGGCGTCCTGGAGGAACTCGGGCATGACCGGTTCCGCGGCCAGGAGGTTGGGGAGCGCGAGGTGTCGCACCTTGATGATGCGCCGCGCGATCTGGTACGTGCTCCAGGAGGCTTTGTAGAGCGCGAGTGTGGGGACCTGCCAGAGCGCGCACTCGAGAGTGACCGTGCCCGTAGAGGCGATGGCCAAGGTGGAGCGGGAGAGGGCTTCGCTCAGGCCTCCGACCCGGGTTTCGAGGGGCAGGTCCGTTCCGGGATCGGCGGCGAGGGCCGCCTGTCGCAGCGGTTCGTCGACGAACACCGCGGTCCAGTGCGCCGGGACGGCGGATTGCACCAGGCGGGCGGCGGCGACCATCACCGGCCAGTGGCGTGCGATCTCGGCGGGGCGGCTGCCGGGCAGGAGCAGAAGGTGAGGCGGTGGTTCGGTGGCCGGGGGTTGGCGTTCGAGGGCGCCCGGATGTCGATCGATGATCGGGTGGCCGACGAACTGGACGTTGAAGTTCGGGTAGCGCGCCGCGTACCACGCGCGTTCCATGGGCAGGATGCTGACTAGGAGATCGAGGTCGCGCGCCAGCGTCCGTGCTCGGGACGGGCGCGAAGCCCAGACCTGCGGCGACACATATTGGACCAGCCGCGGGTTCCATCCGGGGAGGGGATGGGCGCGGAGCGCGGCAGCAAATCGTCGGTTAAAGCCTCCGTAGTCGACGCAGACGATGACGTCTGGCCGTCGCTCACGGGCGAGCGCGATCATATCGCGGAGGATCTGGCGCAGCCGCCACAGGTTTCTCAGCACGTCCGCAAAGCCGATGATGGCATAGCGCGTGAGATCCAGTTCGAGCGCCACTCCGGACTCCGCCATGCGCGGGCCTCCCGCCCCGAAAAACTCGGGGGCCGGTTGCCCTTTGGAGCGCAGGCGGTCGCGAAGTGCCTGGGCGAGCTCGGCGGCCAGCAGATCCCCGCTGGGCTCGCCCGCGATCAGCATGAACCGTAACGGGTTCACGCGGGGGACGACGCCATGGTGGAGTCCATAGGGCAAGCCGCGGATGGGCTCGGCCCGGGCTGGCGGGGCGAAGCACCCCGGGCGGGCTCGGACGGCGGGGCGCTGGAGGTGCCGAGGTTCATGCGAGTTCGGGCGGAATCTGGGTCGCGATCTGTCGGGTGATGGCGAAGGCGAGGTCCAGGGCGCGTTTGGCGGATTCCCCGCTGACCAGGGGAGTGCCCTGTTCCCGCACGCACCGCACGAAATGCCGCAACTCCAGCTTGAGCGGTTCCTCGCGGTCGATGGGGACCGGTTCGCGCACGATCTTCCGCCCGGCGTACTCCACGACGATCGAGGCATCCCGGGCGTGGAGCAGCTTTTTGAGGAGGGAGCTCTCCTTCTCGTGTCCCTTGGCCAGGCGCAGGATGTAACCGGTCTGAGCGCGGTAATCGAGGGAGACGTAGGCCGGTTGGGGACCGCCGGAGAACACGCGGATTTTGCGCAGGCGCTCGGCGCTCACTCGGCTGGCAGTGACGTTGGCGACGCATCCATTGGCGAACTTCAGACGCACGTTCGCGATGTCTTCGCTCCGGCTCAGGACAGGGATGCCCACCGCGTCGAAGGCAACCACCGAGGAGTTGACCAGCGCCAGGATGACGTCGATGTCGTGGATCATCAGGTCCAGAACGACGCCGATATCGATGCTGCGCGCAGGGTAGGGGGAGAGTCGGTGCGCTTCAATGAACCGGGGCTCGGGCGCGACTTCCTGGAGGCGTGTGAACACAGGGTTGAACCGCTCTACATGCCCGACCTGGAGCACGCAGCGGCGTTCCCGCGCCAGTTCCACGAGCGCCGTCGCGTCGGCGGCGTTGTCGGTCATCGGCTTCTCCACCAGCACGTGGCGATCGCGCTCAAGCAGTTGCTTGGCGGTGGCGAAGTGAGTGGACGTCGGGGTGACGATGCTCAACGCGTCCGCCGCGTCGGCGAGTTCCTCGAGGCTGTCAAAGGCGCGGACTCCCAGTCGCTGGCCAACCGTTCGCGCTGCCTCGGCCGAGGTATCGTACACTCCCGCGAAGACGACCTCCCCGGCCGCGGCCATCTCCGCGTAGATCCTCGCGTGCTCTTTGCCGAGCGATCCCGTCCCGATGACCGCTACCCTCGGAAGGCTTTGCATCGCCGCGAGAGTAGAGATGGTCCCTAGTTGAGACAATCGATGGGTTTTACAACCGAGGCCGCGGCTTGGGGGCGGCGTAGAAGAGGGGACAAGGCGTAACGTAGTAAAAAGCGCTGGACACAATATATGGTATGTGACGATAGTGGCGAACACTATGGGCACTGCATTCACCATTCTGACGGTTATTGTTTGGCTCGGACTCACCTCGGCTACTCCAAAAACAAACGTGGGACTTCCTGGCGTTGTGTCCGGCTCACCCTCCATCGAGACGCAACAACCGACGGGGGGGACGCGCCTATCGGATGACCGTCTAGAACGCTGAATCTTAACAAGCGAGCTCAGGGATTGGTAAGTGCCCGAGCTTTGATTTGCAGAGACTGGTGGGTGGGATCCGAAATACCTCGCCGCTAAAGGAGTGCGGCAGCGGAGATGGGGGGCTGTATTCCGTTTGCTGAAGTCCTCGTTAGGCTCTGAACGGCTTTGAGTTGATCTCAGCGGGGAGAATTTGCTCGCCAAATCTGGAGTCTGCCGTCTTCAGAGAGGGCACCCATGCGGAGGCCTGAGTTGGAGAGTCTAAGGCTCCAAAGTCCCTCGTCTCCTTCAGGTGTGCCTTCGCGGTCGAGTTCCAGGGCTGCGATTTCGTCGAATTCGGGGATCCGCCACACTATTGCGCGGCCATCGGCACCGCCAGAGATTAGGCGCCGTCCATCAGGAGTAAATACGAGCGATTGAACGAATCGGCGGTGCTGGGTGAGCTTGGGTAGCCATTTGGAGCTATTTCTGTCCCAAATTCGGACGCTCGCATCCTCGTAGGAGGATGCTGCAATCCATCTTCCGTCGTGAGAGATTGCTAGCGCCTGAATCTCTCGATCGATTTGGGGCAATGACTCAATTATTGAGCAATCCTTTCGTGCTCGCTTTGAAATTAGCCCACGGTCGCTCCCAGTCCAGAAATGCTCTGAATCCCTCGATATCGCGATTGCCCAGTTTAGGGATGATGAGTCGCCTTGATAATAGAGTGCAGTGCCATTCTTCAGATCAATGATAGCATAGTTACCCTGTCTTGAGGTGACTGCTATCCAGTCGTTATCATGGGACACAGCGGTAGCTAGGAGTGTGAAATCACTCTTCAACGGAGGCGTTATCTGAGAAAGCTTCCCGCTGACGAGATCGAACTGGGATACAGACCAATCCGAGCTAAAACCGTATAGCTTGTTCGAAGTAATAGAGAAGTGAATTGGTTGAAATAGACCAGGTATTGTCCTGGTTATTTCGAGGGAATCAGTGTTGAGGATGGTGACAGTGTTGGTGGTTGTTGAAACGGCTATATGAAGTTCGTTCTCTGAGAATACGATGTCGCCATGTACGTCACTGAAGAATCCCGAACGTGACCGTCTTGTCTGAGCTTCTGGGAATGGTAGAGTCTGGATACTGCCGGTGTCATCGCCTACCGCTATTGCTTGGTCTTGCTTAACCCAGGCTATTGATGTGAGGGGGCGTCCGAGGCCATGAATAGTGCTGAGGAGCTTGCCTGATGGAATCTCCCACACCCGTACAGATTGGTCAGCACCAGCTGTCGCCAGTAATTTGTTTGATCTACTAAACGCAGCGTCCTGAACTCTGGCGCTATGTCCTCTCAGGACTGCCAAAGGCTCGGGTGAGTCAAATCGGTAAAGTGTTGGGGCCCATCCGCCGACATTCGCCAGGAAATGAGCCCCGTCATGAGATGATACAAGCCAGAGTAGTTTAGATGGAGATGGTCGCTTCCATAGCAACGCTCCTTTCAGCGTGTTGACGACACCTAGCCAACGTTCTCGATGCGCTCCTATTTCCTTGAACAGGCCAAATGCAAGGAGGTTTCCATCTGGGCTCAGTGATATGGCTCCAACTGAATAAGTTGGCCAGTCAGCTGATAGATTGTACGACCATACTGCGTTGGTTGAATCAGATTTCAGGAGGGTAACTATGACATCACCTCTCGGTGATATTACCAGAATGCCACCGCTTTGGGTTGCTTGATGAAGTCGCCGTCCTGATGAGTGGATTCGAGCTTTGTTGGTATCGGCTAGGTTCTGAAAGCGGACTTCGCGTCTTGGTGAATCAATCAGAAGTTCCTCTGGGCTAACAAACCCACCGATTACTTTGGCGTCAGAGAGGGCGGTGATCATCCGGAGTCTCTCTACATCCCACACCGCGACGTGGTCGTTGGCGTAGGAGGCGGCGAGCCAGTGTCCGGTGGGGTCGGCGACGAGTTTGCGGATGGCGACGCCATTGGTGTAGGGGGGCAGTGGGGTGCCTTCCCCTCTGACCTCGTGGGTGAGGATGGCCCATTCGATGCCGCGGA
>JADLFD010000024.1 GCA_020845805.1 Verrucomicrobiales bacterium
ACACGCACGGTCACGTCCACCCCGCGTTGCTGCCAGCGACTCCAGCGCTCGGCATCCTCGGTCGGGACCGCCGCGTGCGGAATGCGGCGAACCCCCTCCTGGTACGCCATCCCACCCGTGTGCGGGGTGCGCAGGGAAAAGGGCGTCACGGACCGCACCAGGCTCGCCACCGCGCCCACCTTGGCCGCCTCCACGGCGCCCTGGAATCGGAACCGGACGATGTCGCCATAACTGGTGAACGCCGGGTTGAACACCACGATGCGTCCCCTTGCCTCCGCTGCACGGGCGGTGAGCTCGGCGAAATTCGTCACCACCAGGACCCGCGCTTCAATGCCCCCGGCGGGAGTGCTGGTCGTCCCGCCCAGGCCCAGCACGGGGATGATCTCGCGCGCAGGCGCCAGTTGCTCAACGCGCTCCATGCCGCGCACCCAACGAGGCACCTGAACCTCCTCGCCGCGCACGCCCTCGAATCCGTCGCGCCGGAGCTCTTCCATCACCCAATCCAGGGAACGCTCCAGGGCTTCCGTGCCGCTGAAGCGCGGCCCGAAATCGTCGCACCAACGCACCAGGCGCCAATAAGCATTGGTCCCCGCCGTCGCGCGCTGTTCCAACCGCGTCGCGATCTCCTGGTTCCACCATCCGGGCGCCGGCCCTTCCGCCGCCGTGGCCAAGGACAGGCCCAGCGCGATGACGCCCAGTGCCGCCACCGCCATCGAACGCCGCCATCCGGTACGGGAACCAAACATGGGAGGAGCCTTCCGATCCCTTTCGGCAGGTGTCCAGTCCCAACACGGCTGGTGCCTCAACCACACCTCGCCTTGCCTTGTCTCACGTCGGACGAAATGCCGGAGCCCAGGTTCGGCGGAGGAGCCGGTCCGTGGCTGCCTGGCTCTCCGGAGAATTGAACTCCGTCTCACGAAGACCGAGCGTGGCGCCATGTCCAACGACCACGGCTCCTCCTCGCTCCTCTCCTTCGACGCCGCGGTGATCGGGGGCGGCAGCGCCGGATATGCCGCGGCGCGCACCCTTGCCGCGGCCGGGAAGCGGGTGGCCGTCCTCGAAGGCGGCCGGGAGGTGGGCGGTTTGTGCATTCTGCGCGGCTGCATGCCGACCAAGGCCATGTTGTATGCCGCCGAGATCGCGCATCTCGCACGACAGTCCGCCACCTGGGGCGTCACGGTTCCCGAAGTCGGCATCGCCTTTCCCGAACTCATGCGACGCAAGGACGCGATGATCACGGATTTCGCCGGCTACCGCGCCGGCCAGTTGCAGGACGGACGCTTCACCTTCCTCCGGCATCAGGCGCGCTTCGTCGGCCCCAAGACGCTGCAACTCGACGACGGACGGCAGTTGAACGCGGACCACGTGATCATCGCCACCGGCTCCCAAACCACCCCGCCCTCCCTGCCTGGCCTCGCCGAGACTGGTTACCTCACCAGCGACCAGGCCGTTCACCTCGCGGCCGCCCCGCGATCCCTCATCCTGCTCGGCGGCGGTGCGGTGGCCTGTGAGTTCGCCCAGTTCTTCGCACGCATCGGCACCCGTGTGACTCAGATCCAGCGTGGCGCGCACCTCCTGCGTGGTTCCGACCCCGACGCCGCGGCCGTGGTCGAGCGCGTGTTTCGACGCGAAGGCATCGAGTTGCACACCGACACCCGCCTGACGGGGGCCGGACGCGATGCGACCGGGAAATGGGTCGAGTTCGAATCCAAGGCCGAGGCGCGGGTCGTCCGCGTGCACGCCGAGGAGATCATGCTCGCGCTGGGCCGCCTGCCCAACACCGGGTCGCTCGATCTCAACGCGGCGGGAATCCGTACGGACTCAGGACGCATCGTGACCGACGCGCGAATGGAAACGTCGGTTCCCGGGGTGTACGCCGCCGGCGATTGCACCGGCCCGCATGAGATCGTCCACATTGCTATTCAGCAGGGGGAATCGGCGGCACACCACATCCTCCACCCGGAGCAGCCACGGCCCCTCGACTACCGGCTCCTCCTCTCGGTCGTGTTCACCGACCCGCAATGGGCCCAGGTCGGGCTCACGGAGTCCGAGGCTCGCCGGCAGGGGCGGCCGGTACGGGTGGCCAGCTACCCATTTGCCGACCACGGACGGTCCATGATCATGGACGCCATGGACGGCTTCGTGAAGCTGCTCGCGGATCCCATCACGGGCGAAATCCTGGGGGGCACGTGCGTCGGCCCCCATGCCGGCGAGCTGATCCATGAGGTGGTGGTCGCCATGGCCAATCGCATGACCGCCGCGGCCTTGGCCGCGGTCCCACACTACCACCCGACCCTGGCCGAGATCTGGACCTACCCCGCCGAGGAACTCGCCAGTCCGCCTTCATGACCCCCACGGGGTGGTGATTTCACGGATCCGAAAGATTTTCGGTCACGTCATCGGCCTTTTCGCCCACTGAGGAGGCGATATGATCGATTCGTTGATGACCCCGGCCTTCGCCCGCGGAGACGAGCAGTTGGTGCGCGCCAGCCTCCAGGGGGATCGCGACGCCTTTGCGACGATCGTCGCGCGTTACCAGACGCTGGTGAGTTCGCTGGCCTACAGTGCCACCGGGGATCTGGGACGCAGCGAGGACCTGGCCCAGGAAACCTTTGTGGCCGCCTGGAACCAACTCGATCGCCTGCGCGAACCTGCGCATCTGCGTGCCTGGTTGTGCGGCATCGCCCGCCACCTGATTTACCAGTCCCATCGTTCACAGGGACGCGATCCCAGCGTGAACGCGGCCCCGTTGGAGGGGACGTCCGAGGCGCCCTCCCCAGATCCCCTGCCCTCGGAACGCGCGATCCGCAACGAAGAGGCCGCACTCCTCTGGGACGCGTTGGAACGGATCCCCGAGGATTACCGGGTTCCCCTGGTGCTCTTCTATCGCGAACATCGCTCGGTGGAGGCGGTCGCCACCGCGCTCGGGCTGTCCGAGGTCGTGGTGCGCCAACGCCTTTCCCGTGGCCGAAAGCATTTGGAATCGGAGGTGCTGGCGTTGGTTGAATCCGCACTCACGCGTTCGACCCCCGGACCTCGGTTCACCATCGCGGTGCTCGCCGCGCTCCCGGGAGCGGGAACCTCCGGAGCGTTGTCGGTGTCCTCGGCCACCTGGGCCACCGGCAAGGGTGCCGCGGCCACCCAGGGCACCGGGACAGTCCTTTCGCTCCTGGGTTACGTGTCCCTCCTTGGAGCAGTGGCGTTTTCCTGGGGAAATGCGCTCGCCGAGGCTCCGTCGCCGGCGGCCCGCCGACGACTCGCGCGCGCCGCGGCCCTCCAGATGACGGGACTGGTGGTGACGCTCCTCATCTGCACCCAGGCGTTGCCTCGACTCGCCGGAACTCCCACCTGGCTCGGTCTCGCGATGGCGGGATTGCTGGGCTTGAACCTGCTCCTGGGCGTCTGGACGACCGAACATCTGCTGCCCAGTCAGCCCGACACGGTAAGCCCGGGTGTCACGCCCGGCGTCAGGAGCCGTGGTCGCCCCTGGCGGGTCATGCTCCCGTTGGTGCTGCTCTTCGCGGTCGGTGGCGCAGGGCTCCCGTGGTCCGCACACCCGCTGCGCAGTGCCTCAGTGGTAGCCGGCGAAATCTTGGTACTCCTCTGGGCCTACCGACGTTTTCAGGGCGCCCTGGGCTTCCACCCGGACGCGCGGTCGGCCGGAGTCGCCTCTCTGCGGCGGCGATGGCTGCTCCTCGTTCCCGCCATCGTCCTGCTGGCCGCTGCGTTGGGCGCGTTCCTGCCGCTGTACCTGCGACCCGAGGCGCGGCAGGGGCCGATCTCACCGCAAGCGTCGGAGACGCTCACCGCGCTGCTCGTCGGCACGGCGGTGGTCCTGGTGGGTTACGGCCTGTGGGTCGGGCTCCACTTGCGAAAGATCCATTGCGTGACACGCCCCGAGGCCTTGTTCGATGACCTGTATGCCGCCTTCTTCACCCGCACGCCCTGCACCTCGGCGGAGCGGTCCAAGCTCCGGGAACTGGTCCTCGCGCAAACCCGTTCCGGCGCTGAGGCCGTGGTTCGCCTCATGGATCAACACCTCGACGACCCGACCCGGCGCGAACTCAACACGCGCGCCAAGTCGGATCAACAACGCTTCCGCGACCAGGTCCACGCCCTCCTCGGCGCGGAGCGATACCAGGCCTTCCAGCGCCATGCCCGGTCGGTGCCCGAACGCACCTTGCTCGCGCGCTGGCGCGCCGGAGCAACGGGCGGTCTGCCGACGATCGGGCCGGAGGAGGCCGAAGCAATGCTTGCGGCCCTGGCCGAGGCGCGCGAGCGCTTCTCCTGGACCCATCCCCTGAGCCGCCGGGATACGGAGGGGTGGGATCCCCTCGCCCTGGCCAATCCCGAGGCACTCGAAGTGTATCTGGTGGAGGAAGCCCGCTTTGAGAGTGAGTTCGCCCCCACGGCGCAGCGGCTCGTGGGCGAGGCTCGCTGGGCAGAGTGGCAGTCACTGGCCCAGGCCGATCGGGAAGCTCAGCGCAGGGGACTCCTCGCTCTCGATTCAGGCAACGTTCACCAGAACCGAATCACCCGCAGACAACTGTGAGTCTGTGCCTCAGTGACTAAGCCAGAACGTGAACCATTTCCTACTCTGTGAGCCTAGGCGACCTCAACCCCAACGCCAACCGAGTCCACAGAACCACGCAGAGCGACACAGATTAATACACTGTACCATTGCCATGCCCTTTCTCTGTATTGCTCAGTGACATCAGTGGATGGCTTTTCTTCTCCTTGGAGTTGACGTTCTGGGGGACATCGCTCGGGATCCATACTCCCGAGCCACCCCAACGCCAACCGAGTCCACAGAACCACGCAGAGCGACACAGATTAATACACTGTCCCATGACCCTGCCCTTTCTCTGTGTTGCTCAGTGACAT
>JADLFD010000025.1 GCA_020845805.1 Verrucomicrobiales bacterium
CCTTGGGCCTTGGTTTTGGCCTTGGCGAGGGCGGGCAGCAGCATGCTCGCGAGGATCGCGATGATGGCGATGACGACGAGCAGTTCGATGAGGGTGAAGCCGGCGTGGCGCCGGGAGGTTGGCGGAGTATGATTCATGACCGCGCGATCTCCAGAGGTGTTGAGGTTCGTTCGTAGGTGACGTGACGGATCCCTTTGTCCTGAAACTTGGGGTCTGAGGGGAGCTTGGTCGCCGCCGAGGAGAGAGTTCAAGGGAGAATCTCGGTCAAGCGAGGAGGTCATGGATCACCTTGCCGAAGACATCGGTGAGCCGCTCGTCCCGGCCCTGGTGGAAGTACGTGAGCAGTTCGTGGTTGAAGCCGCACAGGTGCAGCAGGGTGGCATGCAGGTCATGGAGATGGACCTTGTCGGTCACCGCCTGGAAGCCGAGTTCGTCGGTTTCACCGTACGCCATGCCCCCGCGGACCCCGCCGCCGGCGAGCCACATCGAATAGCCGTAGGGGTTATGGTTGCGGCCGGGTTCACCCCGGCCCTCGGAGAAGGGCATGCGACCGAATTCACCGCCCCAGAGGACCAGGGTGCTTTCGAGGAGCCCGCGTTGTTCGAGATCGGCGAGCAGGGCGGCGATGGGTTGGTCGACTTCGGCTGCGTGCTGGCCGTGGTTGCTTTCGATGCCGGCATGGGCGTCCCAGGTTTCCTCGAGGTGCCCGCCGCCCGAGTAGAGTTGCACGAAGCGCACCCCGCGTTCCACGAGTCGGCGGGCCACGAGGCAGTTGCGTCCGAACTCATCCGTGGGTGCGCGTCCCACGCCGTACGCCTCGAGCGTGGCGGTGGATTCGGAGGCCAGGTCCACGGCTTCGGGCGTGGCGGACTGCATCCGGTAGGCGAGTTCGTAACTGGCGATGCGTGCGGAGAGGTCGTGACCGCCGGGTCGCGTGCGGCGATGGTCGTCGTTGAGTTGGGCGAGGAGGTCCAGTTGTGCGCGTTGGGCCTGGCGATCGACGTGCGCGGGCCCGCGCAGGTCGAGGATGGGATCCCCGACGGGGCGGAAGAGCGTGCCCTGATAGGCGCCGGACATGAAGCCGCTGGACCAGTTGGGCTGGCCGCTGATGGGGCCGCCGCGGCGGTCGAGGATGACCACGTAGCCGGGCAGGTTCTGGTTTTCGGTGCCGAGTCCGTAGACGGCCCAGCTGCCGAGGGAAGGGCGGCCGATGAAGGTCTTGCCGGTGTTCATCGCCACCAGCGCCGAGCCGTGGGCGTGGGAGTCCGTGTGGCAGGAACGGATGACGGCCAGTTTGTCCGCGTGCCGTCGGACGTGGGGGAAGTAGTCCGAGATGAGCAGTCCGCTCTTTCCGCCCGGTTGGAAGGGGCGGAACGCAGGGGTCAGGTAGCCGATCTTGCGGCCCCCCGAGTTGATGAATTTCTTGTCGGCGGGAAAGGACTGACCGGCGTACTTCGCGAGGGCGGGTTTGTAGTCGAAGGTGTCCACCTGCGACGGGCCGCCGTTCATGGTGAGGAAGATCACGCTGCGGACCGGCGAGGGGAAGTGGCGCGGGCGGGGGGCGAGCGGGTTGAGCGGGGTGGTCGAGGGGGCTGGGGCGGACGCGGCGGCGGCCGGGGTGGCGAAGAAGCCTTCGCGCGCGAGCAGACTGGTAAGCGCCACGCCGGCGAATCCGACGCCCATTTCCCAGACGAACTCGCGGCGCGATCGGCCGCAGGGAAAGCGGGGTCCGGAGGGAGGTGGAGGAGAGGGCATGGCGGGGAGAGGCAGGGGGCGGTGTGATGTGATGCGAGGCGATGCGGTCTGAGGTGGAGCGGGAACCGTGACGGGCGGGCTTCGGCGTGGGGTGGGCTTCGGGTCAGTCGACGAACAGAAACTCGTTGGCGTTGAGGAGCACGTGACAGAGCGATGCGAGCGCGAGTTCCTCGGGAGCGGACTGAGCCGGGGTCGCCTCGGGGGCGGGACGGGACGCGTGGAACCGTTGTTCCTGCGCGGCGAGATGCCGGCGGGCGAGGCGGCGTTCGGCGGCGGTGGGGGAGCGACCGAGCGTGAACTGCCAGGCGGCGCGGATATGGGCGTCCGGGGAAGCGTTCGGGGCGTGGGCGCGCACGCGTTGGGCGAGGGCGGTGCTTTGGGCGTGCACGAAAGCGTTGTTGAGCAGGGCGAGCGCCTGAGGCGCCACGAGGCTGACATCGCGTTGGCCGCAGGGGAGGGTGGTATCGGGGAAATCGAAAACCGTGGCCAGGGGTGGGAGGAGGCTGCGTTTGGTGTAGGTGTAAAGACTGCGGCGTCGCTGCTCTTCGGGCGGCGACGGCTTCCAGGCTTGGGCCTTCATGGACAGCCCTTCCAGGGCGTCGGCACTGATGTCGGGGGAGAAACTCGGACCGCCGACACGGTCGAGATCGAGTTGAGCACTGGCGGCGAGCAAGGCGTCACGCAATGCATCGGCATCGAGGCGGCGCCGTTCGGCGTGCCACCAGAGCCGGTTCCCGGCGTCCTTGGACGCGTAGCGTTCCTGGTCAGGGTGTACGGAAGACTGCTGGTAGGTTTGGGAGAGGACCATCAGGCGGTGGATCGGTTTGGAGCGCCACCCATTGCGCATGAGTTCCGAGGCGAGCCAATCGAGCAGTTCGGGATGCGTCGGTGGATCCCCGTTGAACCCGAAGTTGTCGGGAGACCGGACCAGTCCGTGTCCGAAGTGATGTTGCCAGAGTCGATTGACCCAGACTCGGGCGGTGAGGGGGTTGGCGGGATCGGCGATCCAGCGCGCGAGGCGCAGTCGGCGCTGGGTGGTGGTACGAGGGGCTGACGCGGAGGCGGGGACAGTGGCCGGGCCGGCGAGGTGGCGGGTGGCCAGGGCGGGCAGGAACGACATCGGTTCGGCGGGGATGGGTTCCATGGGCCGGTGTGGATCGCCTTTCTTGAGAAGCCGCAGCGGGAGGGGGTCGGCGGAGCTGTCGGTCCATCCGAACACGGGGAAGCCGAGGGCTTTTTCGTCCGGGCCTCCGAGCACGCCCTGTCCAGGCTGGAGGTAACCGGTCCAGAACGCGGCGGCCATGCGGTGGTAGTCGACCTGCGTGATGGGATCGAATTTATGATCGTGGCAGCGCGCGCATTTCACCGTCACGCCGAGGAAAGCAGTGCTGGTGGCATGGACCATGTCTTCGAGGCGTTCG
>JADLFD010000026.1 GCA_020845805.1 Verrucomicrobiales bacterium
AAGGATGGAGCCAGTTGTCGGATTTGAACCGACGACCGTCCGATTACAAATCGGGTGCTCTACCACTGAGCTAAACTGGCCAGGCAGAAAGGTGCCCTCTGACGGACCCCGCGAGTAAGGCGCGGCCGGCCCTGGTCGGTCAAGGGCGTACCCGTCCGTCGTTCCACCCCGCTCCCCGCGCCGGCGGGAGGAGCGCGGGAGGGTCAACCCGTTCCCCACCGCGGGCTTGCCGGCTTGCCGGCAACGGGGAGGGGCGGCAGTCTGTCCGGACGGTGATCATCCTGCCTCACGACGACAGCCCCGGTGGCAAACCGGTTCTGGAGATGCCGGACGCGCTGGGTCCGGAGGCCACGCGCGTGGTCTGGTTCGTGGCGCACACCAAATCGCGGTGCGAGAAGAAGCTGACGGAGTACTGCGCGCGGGCGGGGTTGGAATCGACGCTGCCGTTGTACCAGAGCGTGAAGAAGTACCGCGGCAAGACGTTGACCTTCGAGAAGCCGTTGTTTCCCGGGTACGTGTTCCTGCGCATGTCGGTGATGTCGCGGCCGAAGGTGATGCAGAGCGATTACGTGGCCAACCTGCTGGACGTGCCCTGCCAGGAGGATTTCGAGGAGCAGCTGCAGGCCATCCTGCAGGCGCTGGGCACGGACTATGAGGTGCGTCTGGCGCCGACCATTCAGCCCGGCGCACGCGTGCGCATCAAAACGGGGCCGTTGCGCGGACTCGAGGGGTACGTGGAACAGCGCAAGGGCATGGTGGAAGTGCATCTGCGCCTCGATTTCATCAGCCAGGCGGCGGCGGTGAAGATGGACGCCGACCTCCTGGAACTGGCCTGAGTTCTCATCTTCACGAAATAACCCCTTGCTGCGGGGAATGGGCACTCCTATAGTCCCCGCCCCTTCCCGACAGAGGGGAAGGATCCTTATGCGACGATCACGTCCGCCCAAGACCAAGAAATCCGTGGCCAAGCGCTTTAAGATTACGGCCCGCGGGAAGGTGATGCGCTCGCGCGCCGGCCGTCGCCACCTGTTGCAGTCCAAGAGCCCTGGCCGCCGCCGAAGCCTGCGCAAGTCCGTGGAGGTCGGGCCGACCGACGCGCACCGCATTTTGGCGTGTTTGCCGTTCACGCGATAAACCTGCCGCCGACCGCTGCCGTTCCTCCTGTAGACACCACTTTCTCCCGAGCAAGCCATGCGTGTTACCAACGCCCCAGCCTCCCGTAAGCGCCGAAAGAAGATGTTGCAGCTGGCGAAGGGTTTTCGCCTCAAGCGCTCCAAGCTCTACCGTTACGCCTCCGACGCCGTCGATCACGGGTTGAAGTACGCCTACCGCGATCGTCGCGCCAAGAAGCGCACCTTCCGCGGTCTGTGGCAGATCCGTATCAACGCCGCGGCGCGCTCGGCGGGCCTGACCTACAGCCGGTTCATCGAAGGCCTGAAGGCCGCGCAGGTGAGCCTCGACCGCAAGCTGATCGCCGACCTCGCCGCGACCGACGTGGCGGCGTTCGCCGAACTGGTCAAGGTTGCCCGCGGAGCGCTCGACTCCAAACGCACCGCCAAGGCCTAAGCAGCCGGCGCGGCGGCGTTCGACCTGGATTCGAACCCATCTCAGCACCGAAACGGGCAGCCTCACCGGGCTGCCCGTTTCTTTTTCCGCCCCGCCCGCGCCCGCGCCCCCGTCACCTCCCGGTTTTTCCCTTCGACGCCCCACCCCCATGGCCACGCTTATTGATGAACTGGACCCGCTAAAACGCGCCGCGCTGGACGCGTTCCAGGCCGCGGACGCCCTCCCCGCGCTCGACCAGGCCAAGGGGCAGTTCCTCGGGCCCGAGGGCCGGTTCACCGGCCTGATGAAGCGGCTGGGTTCCCTGCCCAAGGAGGAACGCCCCGCCGCGGGCAAGGCCATCAACGCGGCCAAAGTCGAGATCGAGACGGCGCTGACGGCGCGACGCGAGGCGTTGGAACTGCTCGCCGCGCGGCCCGCGCACGCCACCGATTTCACCGCGCCCGGACGGCATCGGCGGCTGGGTCGGCTCCATCCGCTCACGCAGGTCACGGACGACATCGTGCGCGCCTTTCGCGCGCTCGGATTCGCCGTGGCCGACGGACCGGAGATCGAAGACGAGCACCACTGCTTCGACGCGTTGAACACGCCGCAGGACCACCCGGCGCGCGACGCGCAGGACACCTTCTACCTTGGCACCCCGCAACGTCCGCTGCTCCGCACGCACACCAGTTCGGTGCAGATCCGCGTGATGAGCCAGCAGCCGCCGCCAGTCCGCATCATCGTGCCGGGCCGCGTGTACCGGCGCGACAACGCGGACGCCACGCACAACCCCACCTTTCATCAGGTGGAAGGCCTGTATGTGGACCGCGGGGTGACGGTCGGGGATCTCAAGGGTACGGTCGAATTCGTGTTCCGGGAGCTGATGGGCACGGACACCAAGATCCGCTTCCGCCCACACTACTTCAGCTACACCGAGCCGAGCTTCGAGATCGATTTCAGCAACGCGCTGGTGCGCAAGCTGGGCAAGGACTGGCTGGAGATCGCGGGCTGCGGGATGGTGCATCCGCAGGTGTTCGAGAACGTCGGCTACGATCCCGAAGTCTGGACCGGCTGGGCGTTCGGGTTCGGCATCGAACGCATCGCGATGATCCGCTATGGGATCAGCGACATCCGACTCTTCTACGAGAACGACGTGCGGTTCCTGAATCAGTTCTAATCCGACCGCGAGCTGCGGCCTCGACCGGGGCCGGGCTCCACGTCAGTTTCGATCGCATCATGAGAACTTCCGTGGTCTTCCTGCTGGCGCTGCTGACCCAGGTGTGGGCCGTGTTCCCGGCGTCGGCCGCCCAACGCGCCACTCGAAACGTGTTCCTCATCACCACGGACGGTCTCCGGTGGGAGGAAGTGTTTCGTGGGGCGGAAGAAATGCTGATCAGCAAGGAATTCGGCAACGTGGGAGACACGAATGCGCTGCGGGCACAGTTCTGGCGCGCGACCCCCGAGGAGCGTCGGCGGGTGCTGTTTCCGTTCCTGTGGGGCACGGTGGCGACCCAGGGACAGTTGTTCGGCAATCGCGACCTGGGCAGCGAGGTGCGGGTCTCCAACGGCCACAATTTCTCCTACCCCGGCTACAGCGAGTTTCTGACCGGGGTCACCGACGCGCGCATCGACAGCAACGACAAGAAGCTGAACGTGCACACCAACGTTTTCGAATGGCTGAACACGCGGGGCGAGTTCCAGGGGCGCGTCGCCGCAGCGATCAACTGGGACGTGCTGCCCTGGATCCTAAACGCACCGCGCGCCGGGTTCCCGGTGTGGAGCGGCTTCGACACCCCGGCAGGCACGCGCGCGCTGGAGGTGCCCGCCCTGCTGCGCGACCTGGTGGAGCACGGGCGGACGATCTGGTCGGGCGTCCTGCTCGACACCTTCGTGCACGCGGCGGCGCGGCATGCGGTGCAGACCCTGAAACCGCGCGCAATGTATGTCAGCGTCGGCGAGACGGACGACTGGGCCCACGAGGCGCGCTATGAGCGTCATCTCAAGTCCGCGCACGAGTTCGACCGAATGCTGGCCTCGCTGTGGAACCTGGTTCAGTCGATGCCGGAATACCGCGGCACCACCACCTTCGTCATCACCACCGATCACGGCCGCGGCCCCGCGCCGGTGGCCTGGCAGAACCACGGCCGCCAGATCGCAGCATCGGCCTATATCTGGATGGCGGTGATCGGCCCCGACACCCGCCCGCTGGGCGAACGGAGGGAGGCCCCGGCCCTCGTCCAGGCGCAGGTGGCCGCCACCGTGGCGGCCCTCGCGGGCGAGGATTTTAACGCCTTCTCGCCGTCCTCCGCACCGCCGGTACGCGACGTCCTGCCTGCCGCACCATGACCGGCCCCTGCCCAATCCTTTCGCCCGACTCCTGACGCTCCGTCCCGCCACTGCACCGCATCGCATCGCATCGCACCGTATCGCATCGCATGAAAGTCACCCTCAACTGGCTCCGTCAGTACGTGGACTTCAACTGGACCCCCGAAGAGCTCACCGAGCGTCTCACCATGCTCGGGCTCGAGGTGGAGGGAGTGCAGAAGCTGGGCGGCGAGTTTGAAGGTGTCGTGGTCGCGCAGGTGATCACCCGCGACAAGCATCCGAACGCAGACAAACTGTCCGTGTGCCGCGTGAACGACGGTCAGGGGGAACGTCAGATCGTGTGCGGCGCGCAGAACTTCCAGGCCGGCGACAAGGTGCCGCTCATTCTGCCCGGGGCCACGCTTCCCCCGAAGCCCGGCGACAAGGAACCCTTCGTCATCAAGGTCGGGAAGATCCGCGGGGTGGAGTCGCACGGCATGATGTGCTCGGGTGAGGAGTTGGGAATCGACCCGGAATCCATCGGGCTCAAGAAGGAGGACGGTCTCCTGATTCTCGGTCCGGACGCGGTGGTGGGGCGGCCGCTGGCGGCGCATCTCGGGCGCGGCGGTTCAGACGTGGTTTACGATCTGGAGGTCACGCCGAACCGGCCAGACCTCAATTCCCTGCTCGGCATCGCGCGCGAGATCGCCGCCATCACGGGGAACGCAGTGCGGGTACCCTCCGACACCCTCCCGGCAGGGGACACCGACGCGTCGAGTCTGGTGGGGGTGGAACTCGAAGCCGCGGATCTCTGCCCGCGCTATGTCGCCCGCGTCCTCCGCGGCGTCCGCGTGGGGCCGAGTCCGGATTGGCTCCGATCCGCGTTGGAGAAGGTGGGAATGCGCAGCATCAACAACGTGGTCGATGTCACCAACTACGTGATGCTGGAGACCGGACAACCGCTGCACGCCTTTGATTTCCGGCTCATCGCCCGCGGCGATCGGGCGGTACCCACGCTCCGCGTGCGCCGCGCCCTGGAAGGGGAGAAGTTCGTCACGCTGGATGGGCGGGAACACACGCTGTCGGCGGAGGCATTGCTTATCGCCGACCCGGAGAAGGCCATTGCCCTGGGCGGCGTGATGGGCGGTCAGAACACCGAGGTCAGCGCCCAGACCCAGGACATTCTCCTGGAGGCGGCCTATTTCACGCCCACTGGCATCCGGCGCACGAGCAAGAAGCTGGGCCTGCGCACGGACGCTTCGTATCGCTTCGAACGCGGCGCCGACCCGTTGGGCGCGGAAGCGGCGAGCCGGCGCGCGGCGCACCTGATCCTGGAACTGGCGGGTGGCACGCTGGCCTCCGGATCGGTGGAGGTGCATCCGACTCCCCCGG
Source organism: Verrucomicrobiales bacterium (assembly GCA_020845805.1). GTDB lineage: Bacteria > Verrucomicrobiota > Verrucomicrobiia > Limisphaerales > CAIMTB01 > CAIMTB01. Next base: position 5,242 of record JADLFD010000026.1, read on the forward strand.
TACCGCGGCAGATCACATTGCGGCATCAGAAGGTGAACGATCTCCTGGGTCTGCGGCTCGCGCCGGCGGAGGTGGAGTTGTTCCTCGGCCAATTGGGACTGCGCCCCGCGTCGCGGTCGGCGGGAGGAAGCTCCGAGCCAGCCTCCTTTACCATTCCGAGCTACCGCGTGGACCTCAAGCGGGAGGCGGACCTGATCGAGGAAGTGGCACGTCTATACGGGGTGGACAAGATCCCCTCGACTGCGCCACGGCAGGGGCGCGGCACGCACCCATTCGATGAGCGCTACGACCAGATCATGGCGGCGAGGCGATTGTTGGCGGGGCTGGGCCTGAATGAGACCCAGGGGCAGACCCTGATCGCCCACGCCTCGGCAGGCGGTTTGCCGGCGGCCACGACGTTATCGTTGTCCAACCCGCTCAGCAGCGACATGGACGTGTTGCGGCCGAGCCTGCTGCCGGGACTGTTGGATGTCCTGCGCCACAATCTGCGCCGGCAAAACACCGACTGCGCCCTCTTCGAGATCGGGCGCGTGTTCCGCTCGGAGCAGGGCGTGGTGCGCGAGGGTTGGCGCGTGGCCATCGCGTTGACCGGCGCGCGCGCACCCGGCTTCTGGGCCGGGAGCGAGCGGGACGCGCGGTTCGACATCCAGGATCTGAAGGGCCTGGTGGAGGAATTTCTCGAGCACTTCGGATTGCGCGGCTACGGAATGCGCGCGCGCGCCGAGTCCGAATCCGGGGCCCTCTATATCGAGAGCGGAACCGTGACCCTGGGCGGCGGGAAGCTGCTGCTGGGTGAGTTGGGGCAGGTCCACCCGCGGTTGGCGCGGGATTACGACCTGCGCGATCCGGTGTTCGTGGCGGAACTGGATCTGGACCAGTTGCTGGCGCGCCGCAACACGGCGCGATCGTTCAAAGCGCTGGCGGCGTATCCAGCCATCCGCCGCGATATCGCGATGATCGTGCCGGAATCGGTCACGCACGAGGCGGTGTTGCAGGCCGTGCGCCAATCGAAGGCGGCCCACTTGGAATCCGTGGAACTCTTCGACGTGTTCCGGGGTGGCCATGTGCCCGCTGGACAAAAGAGCCTGGCGTACGCGCTGACCTATCGCGCCGCAGAGCGCACGCTGACGGATGCGGACGTCGCAGGCGCGCACGAGAAGGTGGTCGCGCAGTTCCGGCAATCGCTCGGCGCGACGCTGCGGGAATAAGAGATCGGCGGCAGAACCGCCCCCGGAACCCGTGTGAGATTCCGATCCCGCCGCGCGGGCCATTCCCCAAAAGCTCCAGGGTGGGGAGACCCCGCACTCGGGAGCCCACGGGTTAAGGCGACTCGGCCGACTGGACCACGCGGTAGAATCGGGCGGTCGCGTCGTCCGCCTCGCGCAGGACAACCCGATCCTCCACCGCCTGCACGAAGCCCAGGTCGTGGTCGACGAAGGGTTGGTCGAGGCGGCGCGTGGATTGCAGCTTGTAGGACATCCCGCGCACCGTGGTGTAACGGATCTCGCACGTTCCCGGCACCAGCGGGCGGATGGAGATCGAAACCGGCTCCGTGGCCACCGACCCATCGAAGTATCGGCGGGCGAGCGCCCAGGCTTGGAGGCCGGCTTCGGAACCCGCGCGGCGGCCGGCGAAATCGTCGACCGGGGGATGGATCCCTCCCCAGATGCGCGACAATCCGGCCTGATCGGCGGCGTCGTAGTAGGTGCCCCACTGGAGCTGCACCGTTTCGCTCGGGCCTTGTTCGAAAGTGAGAAAGGTCCGCGCCGGCGCGGTGAACGTTCCCAGGCCCCCGGGGAAGAAGGGGGAACCCGTGATGGCCGTCATCACCTCGGCAGCGGCACGGCTGAAGGTGGAATGCCCGGAGATGTAGCCGGGGAAAGCGGGCGTGACGAAATTCGTCTTCTGGTAGGGCACCCACAGGCTCGCGTCCCGCCAGCGCACGCCGCTGTAGGGAACGGCCGCGTTGGTCGGCTGTCCGGGCCAGGAGCGCACGGCCAGGGTGTTCAGCGCGAGACCTTGGTGGCGGCCGCCCTGCCGGGCAGTCTGCAGGGTCACCACTTCGATGAGATCCGCGATGAGCGGAAGCCCGAAGCGATGATACCGCGGTGCGCCCGGATCGCTGGATTGCCCCATCCGCGCCATGTACCGGATGGCGGCGATCGGGCGCCATCCGTCGTAGTGACGTTTGACGGACCACGCCACGCAGGCGGCGTCGTGGAGGGCGGCGTTGAGGGCGAAGTACATCTTCACGTCCCACTCGAGCGGATCGAGGACGGAGCCCTGACCGCCAAGACGACGTTCGAACTGCGGATGATCCACCACGGCGTTGGCGAGGACGTTCCAGTGCCCCGGTGGCGTTTCGGAGCGGGGACCGTCCGCCCAGAACTCCGCCAGCACGCGGGCGAAGTCACCGCGCTTCACCGGGTTCGGGGCGTAGGGCGCCCCGGTCGCGGGGTTCAGAGGGTGGCCGAGACCGTCGTTGCGACCCAACGCGTTGTTTCCCCAGGCGCCAGGTGAAAGGTCGATCTGCGCACCGTCGTCGGGCGTGAGTTCGGCACTGCGGCGCAGCACCTCGACCACATTCTCACGGAACGCGGCGTCACTGGAACCACCCAGCAGCGGCGGCGGGCCCGGGTCGATCCAGAGCTGGTCGGCATCGGCGCGGCCGAGCGCGAAGGGCCGCACGCCCTTCCACTGGGAGCCCACGAACACCTGGACCTCATCGACGCTGATCCCGTTTTGGGTCTGCGCGGCCGTGATGGCGAGCGGCTGCCAACGGTTGACGTCGGCCGGCATGAGGCCGACGAAGCCCACGGGCAGGGGTTGGTTGACGCTCGTGTAACCTCCTTCCGAGGCGGGCAGATCCCGGTAATTGCGCAACTGCAGCGCGCCGTCCTCCAGGGCAAACGCAGACACGACGAACGCCACACGATTTCCCACGCCGGCAGGCGTGGAGGGATCGAGAGTGCGGTTCTCCGGATCGTACCCCAGCGCGGCGAGCCGGGTACGCAGGGCGGGCAGTGTCGTCAGGGCGCCGCGCGAAAGCGCGTAGCGTTCGGCCAGGATGCGGTAACCCGCGTAGGCGACCGCTTCGCGTCGCGCGGCGGCCACCTCACCCGCGGTGTGCTTGGCGTGATAGAGGCAACCCGCCGCGGTCGGGTCATAGGCCGCCCAGGCGTCGTACATGGCCACCGACAGGTGGAACAGATTGCGCGCATGCGCGGGAGGATGCGGGAGGTCGATGCGGATGGCGGCCAACACCTCCTCATTCCACACGCGCGCCACACTGGGGGACGGCGAGGCGGTGACCTTCAGCGCGGATCCCAGGGCGATCCAGAAGACGCACCTCCCCAAGGCACGCCATGTCAGGTAGGCAGGTTTCATGGGACAGGCTCTCCAAGCTCGAACCTGCGCAGGTAAGCGCATTCCCGCGGCGAGTGCATCCCGAAAAGCAGAGTCTTGCGTGAGCACGCTGCCCGACGCAGTTTGTCGGCCGTCCAGGCCGTCATCCGAGTTTCCCTTGTGAAACCATGAAACCCGTCGTCCACCTCGCCTCGCTCGTCTTTGTATCGACGGCTCTGTGCGTCGCGGCGCAGGAAGCAACATCGCCCGCGACCGAACGCGAAGGCGTGACCCCTGCGACCCCTGCCCCTGCGATTCCCGCGATTGCGACGCCGGTCCGTATGCCGCCCGCTCCGGCCGTCAGCACCGAACCGGTGGCCACCGAGTTCACCACGCCGGCGGGTCTGCGGGAGGGCAACGCCACGGTGCGCCGCGGGGTGGACGCCTTGAGCCAAACCAATCGCACCCGCGGTCTCGAAGGGGCGGTCCCCAAGCTGGCCCGACCCGAGCGGAAGGGGATCGGCGGGTTCTTCTCGGGGTTCGCCAACCTGTTCAATCCCTTCGCTCCCGTGGACAAGGGTTCCACGCCGGAGGCGACACCGGCGCAACAATACGACGGTCAGTGGAATGCGGCGCCGCTGCCGCGGGGCTTCCAGGACGAGCGCTACCACGAGCCGCAATCGGTGCTGATCGGCGGAAAACTCGAAGGCGATCCGAAAAAGGCGCGCAAGCGGAAGCCGTAGTCCGGGTCAGTCCACGCGGAGGATGTCCATCCGCTTGAAGTCGTCGGCGCCCAACTCCATGAGGCGCGCGTTGAGATATAGCTCAAAGCGGTTGGTGACCACGGTGACGCCCAGCGACGCGCGGGCGCGGTTCAGGTCCGCCAGGGAAAGGACGTCGAGGGCCACCGGGTCGGCGCTGAACCGCAGTTCATTCAGGGTGGTGGAGTAATGCAGCAGGCTGCGTTGGCGGCCTTCGTACTGGCCGATCAGCGCATCCACCATGTTGACCGCCACGCGGTCGGCGATCTGGGGCTGGCCATAGATTTCGGGCACCGCGCGCTCGAGCAGCGACGGATTCACCTCGAAGCGCAGGAAGTTGTCGGTGACCGCACTGGCCACGGTGTAGAGGATGCCACTGACCCCCGCGGTGTTGTGATTCAGGAGCGGGGCGATGTTGATCAGTTTGGTGAGGTCGCGGGTGAGAAGTCGCGAGAGGTAGGAGTTCCGTCCGATGGAGTGCCCGGCGGAGTTGGTGAGGAACGCGGCCGAGTTCTTGGAGAACTCCAGATCGCCGAAGACCGGCTGGCCGAGCACGGGGTTCTCATACCAGACGGCCGGGTCGAAACCGGCATCCGCGGCCCCGGCCAATCGCACGCCGAGGGAACTGGCCAGCGTGTCGAAACCAGCCGAGCGCAGATCCTCCAGGCGCCGGTCCCAGATCACGATGCGCTGGCCGGGAATCCCCGCGCCGAGAAGGCCGCGAACGACCGCCGCCACCACGGTCGGACGCGTGCCACTGATGGGTCCGGGCAGAGAATAGACTTTGACGCCCACCACGTCCTGGGTGGAGACAAGGGAACGCCATGCCTCCCCCGGGGTGGTCTGGCCGGTAAACGCCATGATTCCCCGATCCACCATCCCCGCCACGACCTCGGGCTGCGGTGCCAAGGCCACGGTGGCGGCGGCGTCGCGGACGAGGACGACGCGTGGACGATCCGTGGTCGACGAGCCGAGCAAACCGGGTTCAGTGAACCCAATTTCGCCGGCTCGCAGACAAAACGGCTGACAAAGCAAAAGGAGCGTGAGTATGACTCGCGTCATGGCACGACGGGAACTCGAAGCACCCACCTCGGGTGGCCCGGGAGGAACACTGTAGTCGGGAAAGGCATGTTGACGACCACAAACCTAACAGGCCGGGGCCCCTGCGCCGCGGCGGCGGTGGCCCTCGCCGTGCTGCTCACGGCCTGCACGCCTCCGGGCCCGCGCGCCCTGCTCGACGGCGAGAAGCTCTTGCAGCAGGGACGTCCCGTGGACGCCATCCGGCGCCTGCGCACGGCAGTCGAGTTTCTCCCCGCCGATGCCCAGGCCTGGAACCACCTGGGCCTCGCCTACCACGCCGCCCGGCAGCCGAGCGAGGCGGCCGATGCCTACCAGCAGGCGGTGCGTCTGAACCGCAACCTGGCCGCCGCCTACTACAACCTCGGCTGCCTCTGGCTGGAGCAGGGTGATTTCAGCCGGGCCGCGGACACCCTGCGCACGCACGTCGGCCTCGATCCGCAGTCCGCCGAAGGCTGGAAACGTCTCGCCCAGTGCCAACTGCGGCTGCGCCAGTGGGAACTGGCCGAGCGCAGCGTGACCTCCGCCCTCCGCCTCGTGCCGGAGGACCCGGAGACCCTGAATGCGCTCGGGGTGGCACAGCAGCAGCGGCGCCGCTACCGGGAGGCCTGGCAGTCGTTCAACACGGTGGTGGCCAAGAAGCCGGAATTCGCGCCGGCCTGGCTCAACCTCGCGGTCGCCGCGCATCAGGCCGGCTCCAAGGCCCAAGCCGCCCAAGCCTATCGTCGCTACGCCAGCCTGCGGCCCGACCAGGCGCGCGCCCTGGGCCTGCCCGCGGTGATCCTGGCGCTGGAGGGAACGCCACCCCCCGCCGCCCCCACTCCCGCTCCGGTTCAGCCCACCCCGCTGACACCCTCCGCCAGCGTGACCGTGTCCAACGCTCCCGCCCAACGCGTGGCACTCCCAGCGGCCACGACCTCCCGGCCGGTTGCCGCCGCGCCCACCAACGCGAGTCCACCTGCGAACCGCGCACCACCCCGGCGCGCCAGTACGGAGGAGCCAGCCCCGGCCCCAGCGGAAGGCTCGCCACCCACGGTGGTGGCCATGGCCCCTTCGCCGACCCCTCCGCCCGTGCTCCCCTTGCCCCGCGTGGCGCCTCCGACGGTGGTGGTGATCCCCTCCAATACCCCTCCCTCCCGCACCTCCCCTTCTCTGGCAGCCAATCCCACCCTCGGCCCGGCTGCGACCAACCCGCCTCGAGCGGCCGCCCCACCCCAAGAACGCAACCCCGTCGTCGAACCCGAGCCGGCGCCGTTGGAAGTGGTCGAGGTGCCTGCCGACGCCACGCTGGCAGCGGCGGTGCGCGACGAAGCGGTCCTGCCCACCGCAGCCAGCTCCCAAAGCTCTCCGACGCCTCCCAGCCCCTCTCCCGGCCTCGTGCGCCCCATCCCCGCCCAGCGCGGCACTCGCAGTGCCGCCCAGGAGAAGCGCGGGTTCTGGGATCGGGCGAATCCGGTCGCTTGGTTCTCCTCCGACGACGATAAGTCCCCTTCGCCAGCCAAGGACACCGCACCGGCCAGCACGGAGTCCACACGGTGGAAGTGGGCGAATCCCAGCTCCTGGTTCCGCGAGGAGGGCAATGCCGAGGCCGGACGGAGTCCCGCTCCCCCGGGCGCGCCTACGGAAGTCCGCGTGGCTTCCGCTCCCAGCGTGGCCGCGAGCGTGCCGGAAGCGGCCGCCACCGAAGCCGGCCAGCCTGGCTCCGGACCGGGCACCACGGAGACCGCACCCCCACGCTCACCCGTGCGCACGCGACCCCGACCGGCGCCCGCGGCCGAGCCCGTGGATCAACCGAAGGAGTTCAAGCGATTCGACTATGCGCGACCGGCCGTGCCGCCGGCTGGGAATCGACAGGCCGCCCAACCCATTTTGGAGGAAGCCTTGTCGGAACATCGCGGCGGACGCTATGCGAAGGCCATCTCGTTGTATGAGGAGGCCTTGAAGCTGGACCCCGCTTCTCCCGACGCGCACCAAAACCTGGCGGCGGCGGCGCTGCAGGAGGGGCAGCTGCCCCTGGCGTTGAAGGCCGGCGAAACCGCGCTCGTGCTGCGGCCGGACTCTCCCACCGCCCGCCTGAATTTCTCGCTCGCGCTCGACCGGGCCGGGTACGCACGCGATGCCGCGGTGGAAGCCGAACGATTGGTGGAAGCCCGCCCCAATGACGCGTCGGCTCACCTGTTGCTGGGCAACCTCTATTCCCAGCGCCTGGGAGAACCTAACCGCGCGCGCGCGCACTATCAGAAACTGATCGAACTCCAGCCAGACCACCCACAGAGCGCCGCCATCCGCCGCTGGCTGGCGGGATCACGCGGCGAACGCTGAGGATCCGTCAGGCGGACGGCGGAACACGGCGCTGAAACGGGCGCACGTCCACGGGATCCATCCCCGCGGCACGAATGGCCTGCAGCCCGAGGTCGGTGTCCTCGTAAGCCCGGCACCACGCCGGATCCACACCCAGCTGACGCGCCGCCTCGAGAAAGATATCCGGAGCCGGCTTCTGGTGCTTCACGTCCTCGCTCGTCACCACCGCGGAGAACAACGAACGGATCTTCAGGTGCTCGAGCACGAGTTCGATCACTTTGCGGGTACCGCCCGACGCCACCGCCATGGGGAGCTGCCCATGGTTCGCGCGCGCGATCTCGACGACGGCATGGATCGGTCCCACCTCACCCAGGGTTTCCAGGTAGGTTTCCTCCTTCTCCAAGGCCACCGCAATGGGGTTGAGCCCCAGCTTCTGCTCGGCCTTGAGCATCGCGAGGATGTCGCGTGAGGGGACGCCGCCGAGCGAGTAGAACCGGTCCTCGGGAAAATGGAATTGGTGCCGCTCCTGGATCACCTTCCAGGCCTGCCAATGCAGCGGCATGGTGTCGGCCAGGGTTCCGTCGCAATCGAAAATCAGCGCACGCGGGGTCATGGGAATGGGATCGGGGGGAAAGGCGGGAGGAGCGGATGGACGGGGACTTCGGATCAAAAACGGGGCCAACCCAGGCGCCGCGAAACCAGCGATCAGGTGACGGAGCGCGAGAGCTCGGCGAGCTTCAGCTTCAGATGATGATCCAGCAGGGGATCGATGATCTCATCAATGGCGCCCTCGATCACCTGGCTAAGGTTGTAGACGGTCAGTTCGATGCGGTGATCCGTCACGCGGTTCTGCGGAAAGTTGTAGGTGCGGATCTTTTCACTGCGCTCGCCCGTGCCGACCTGCTGGCTGCGTTGCGCGTCGTACTTGGTTTTCTCCTCCTCGATCTTACGCTCCAGCAGGCGCGAGCGCAGGACCTTGAGCGCCTTGGCCTTGTTCTTGAGCTGCGAGCGCTCGTCCTGGCAGCGCACCTCCATGCCCGTGGGCTTGTGCACGATGCGCACCGCCGAATCGGTGGTGTTGACGCCCTGGCCGCCGTGCCCGCCGGCGCGACACACGCTGATATCCAAATCCTCCGGCCGGATCTCGATGTCGACCTCCTCGGCCTCCGGCAGGACGGCCACCGTCGCGGTGCTGGTGTGGATGCGCCCCTGCGCCTCCGTGGCCGGCACGCGCTGCACCCGATGGACGCCACTCTCGAACTTCATGCGCCGGTACACATCCTGACCGGACACACTGAAAATGACCTCTTTCAGGCCACCCAGGTCCGAAGGACTGGCGTCCATGGCCTCCACCTTCCACCCGCGTGCCTCGGCGTGCCGCGAGTACATCCGGTACAGGTCGGCTGCGAACAGCGCTGACTCCGCCCCGCCGGCGCCCGCGCGGATCTCGAAGATCGTGTTGCGGGAATCGGTGGGGTCGGGAGGCAGCAACCCGCGTTGCACCTCGAGCGCCAACCGGGCTTCCTCGCGTTCCAGGCGCTGGACCTCCTCCCCGGCCATCTGCGCCATCTCGGATCCGGCCGCCTCGGAGACGAGCAACTCACGGTTGGCGGCCAGTTCGTCGCGGACGGCGAGATAGGCCTTCCCGGTGGC
>JADLFD010000027.1 GCA_020845805.1 Verrucomicrobiales bacterium
CGCGCAGGCGTTCGTGGGACAGGGTCCGGCCTGGTTCGCCGATGGGTCCGTGAACCCCGAGGCAGTCGGGTTGCTGGTGAGCGACATCAATCTGGGCCTGGTTCTGAACGCCGATCGCACCTTCGCCATCTCCGGCGGAGGAACCCTGGGTTTCCTGGGGCTGGGGGATCTCAGCATTGGCCAGGCTGGCATCGATATCGGGGCGACCTTCGCCATCCGGTATAACACCAGCGACTCTGCCGTCTCCGCGCTGATCCCGGTTCCCGACCCGGCGGGAGCGGGCCTGGCTCCGATCCTCTTCAATGAGGCCCCCACGCCGACCGGGCCGGAGATTGGTGGCGGACTGACCCTCTCGGTGGCGGGCGTGTTCGAACTCTCCGGCGTGGTGTTCTTCAAGCAACTCCCGGGCGGGGGCGCCCTCCTGTCGGCCGGGTCATCGGCAAAACCGATCTCCCTCAAGATCCATGCGGGGTCCGCCGGGGATTTCGAGGTTGCCGGCACGGCGCGGTTCAAGATGGGCGGCGCCGAAGGGTTCCGACTGCTCGACCTCCAGATGACCCGCGTGGTGGTCTTCGGGCAGGCGTTGCCTCTGGCGCGCACGGGATTTCCGCTGACTGCGGACCTCGTGAACCCGGTGATCGGCGGCGGACCGATCGACGCCCAGAAGCTTCTCGCGACTCGCTCCTTCGATATCACGTTCAACGACGTGAACTCGGTGGGGCTCAATCACGCCACCATCGATGTTTCCGACCTGAAGGTCTTCATCAATGGAATCGAGTCCACCAGCGTCCTGGGCACGACCACCCTGACTCGGTTGGGAACCTCCAACACGTACCGCTACACCTTCAGCGCCACGAGCATCCCGGACGGGGAATACGGGATTGCGTTTGTGAACAATGGCTGGCGCGACCTCGCCGGAAACACCAACGGCATCACGGGCGGTGCCGGGTTCGCGGCCACCTATTCGGACGTGAAGACCTTCGTCGTGGTGACGCCGCAGGTGGACGGGACCCTGAAGGCGCCACCCACGGCCTCGCTCGTCAGTCCGGTCACCGGACAGATCCTGGATCCGCTGCTGCTCAATGCCCGCGCCTTCATCGACGTGGCGTTCATGGGGCAGGGTGGGGATCCGCTGGATCTCACCACCATCAACGGCGATGAGTTGCTGCTCGAGGGTTCTGCCAAGCTCGACGCCGCCTTCCGCCCCGGCGCGCCCGTCAAGGTGGGGAAGGGGATCTACCGGTATTTCCTGGTCGATTCCAATGTCACCGCCGGCAACACCATCCCCATGTTCGGACCCGGTGAACTCCGGGTCGTTTACCGCGCCAACAGCTTCAAAGCCGGCCCTCCGACCGCACTCGTCGGCAACGTACAGAAGATCGAGACCGTGCAACTCGTCGCCGCGCCTCCCGGTGCGGCGGCCACGGGGACCCTGGCACTCGGACCGCTGGTGCTCGAAGCGCCCGTGTTCGCCGTGCAGGATTTCGGATTCTCGGACGGCAAGATTCAGGTGACGGTGACCATCACCGTACCCAGCGCCACCCTCGCATTTGGAGGGACCGGGGCCACCACACCGACGAGCACCGGGGGCGGTTCCCCCACCACCACGCCGACCAGCACCACCCAGCGCACCAGTGGGGTGGAGGTGAAACTCACTGGAATCTTCGTCTCCTTCGAACTGGCGGTCGGTTTGCCCGGCAACTTCTCCGTTTCGAGCACGGGCAAATTCGCCCTGAACATCTCGAAGCTTGAAGCCAAGGTGCCGGGCGTCGTCCTCGTCGAGGCCGATCGCGTGGCCGCTCAGTATGATCCCAACGGCGCGCCAGATCAGGAACTCGTCCGCATCGACCGCGCCCTGATCACCTTCCCGTCCTTCGATCTGCGTGGCGAAATCTCCCCGTTTGATCCGGATCCGGCCTCGCTCACCAACCCCTTGATCCCTGGGCTGGTGGTGCGCCAGAACGGGTTCACCCTCGGTCAGGCTCAACTGATCTACGGAGGCGCGACGCCCAACCTGACTCCCGTCGCGGGTGCGGATCCGTCCAAAGTGGATCCCAGCACCGGGAAGATTAAGATTGGTTCGATTCTGGAGTTCGATGATCTGCGCATCGGGGTCACCAATTTCTCAGTCAACTTTGCCGCCGAGGACCCGGTGCAGTTCTCCGGGTCGATCTTCTTCGCCTCAGGCGGAGCCCGTTTCCTCCCCGGGCGCCCGGTCACGGCGAGTGTCACGGACCGTTTGACGGCCGACGATCGAAACGCAGATGGCACGCCGAACACCGAAGCCTTGCGCGCCGACCTGGTTTTCAACACGGACGGAACGGTGTCCGCCTTTCAGTTCAAGGTGGACACCCTGAACGTCGTTTTGGGGAGCATCCTGACCCTGTCGGCGAAGGACTTCTTCCTGAACACCGGCGCCACCGGCAGTCAGCGGGTCGTACAGTTCGGTTCGGTAGGAGCCTCGTTGAAATTGGGCTCGCTCGAGATCGGCGGCGAGGCCCGGCACTTCGGGTTCACTGCGGATGGCAATTTTGTGACCGGGGACCCCATCCAGGTCGCCAACAAGTTCGCGGTCATCCTCAACGTCGATTCCACGGATGGCTCGAGCTTCGGCTGGCCCACGTGGCTGCCGATCCGGGTGACGTCTCTGGGCGTGGAGTTCACCGACATCGTCAACAACCCGGCCGATTTCACTCTGATCCTTTCGGCGACGGTCACGGGCCTGCCGGCCGTGCCGAATCTCAAGTTCTCGGGGGCCATCGAAGGCATCAAGATCCGCCCCTCGCTCCTGTTGGCAGGTCAGTTCCCCATCATCGACATCGCGTCGATCGGGGTGAGCGTCAGTGGCGACATGTTCGGGGGCGAACTCAACGCCGCGTTGGTGGGCGGAATTATCAAGATCCAGAAGACGGGCGAGAACAGCTTCGCTCCAGTGGATCCCACCCTCACGGTGCCGGACAGTCAGGTGTTCGACCGGGTCCTCTTCATCGGCATCCAGGGCGGATTCAGCATGGCGGGGATCGGGGGACTGACGATTCGCTTCGCGCTGTCGGAACTCGGGCCGCTGGGCGTGTTCCTCAACGCGGAAGTGCCGGGAGGAATCCTGCTCGAACCAAACACCGGACTCTCGATCAACGACTTCTCCGCGGGGGTGGAGTTCTTCAAGACCCTGCCGTCGATCGACGATCCGCTCCTCCTGAGAGGACCGCAATTCCAGGTCCAACCCACGGTGGATGCAGGGCTCTGGCTCCAGGATATTCGGGGTCAGGTCTTCAAGCAGTGGCTCGCCCTGCGCGCCAACCCGAACCTGAACGGGTTCACCGCGGCGTTCACCTCGCCGATGGTGATCAAGGGGTCCGCCAAGATCTTCTCGATCTACACGTCCCAGGAGGTCTTCAACGGCCAGGTCGATCTGATCATCAGTACGGATGGAAAGTTCCTGATCACCGGGAAGCTCAACTTCGCCTCCGACCTCATCAGTGTCAGCGGCAAGCTCTATGCCGATCTCTCGCGGGTGTCTTCGGGAGCGGTGACCGTGCTCTTCCTGGCGGACGTCCCTGACCAAGTGCGGCTCCTCACCATCGACGGCAAGCTCAAGATGGGCTTCCGCGATGCCACAGGACAGGACGTGGCCATCCCGGTGGTGAACTTGGATCCCGTCAACACCAGCACCGTGGGTCGTGGCACCCTGGCTTCTCCCGGCAACGGCAACGCGGTCGATGTGGGCGTCCTCAATGGCGCTCTCCACGAAGGCGGCCATTACGTGGATGTTCTCTTCACTCCCGGTGCCAACCGCCGACTGGACTACGGCAGCATCCTCGATGGTGGCGATTCCGAGATCTCCCTGACGCGCACGTTGCCCAACGGCACCGTGCAAACGTTGGACGTGAATCCCGTCCCGATCCCGATCGAAGTCACGGTGCAGGACGGGGTGCTGACGGAAACGGCAGTGACCGCCGCGACTCCCGAGGCGTTGATCACGGCCCTCGGCGATCGAGGGGTGCAACGGTTCCGGTACCTCCTCACCGAGCCGGGTTTTGCCTGGGCTCCAGCCGACGTAACCGTGGAGTTCGTCGCCAACGCGTGGGAGCAGTCCGACGGCAGTGGTAA
>JADLFD010000028.1 GCA_020845805.1 Verrucomicrobiales bacterium
AAATTCCGCCCCTTGCCATTTCGCCGTGGATCATCGATGGAAGCGGCGCCGGATCCCTTTGCAGCCTCAGGAGGAGGCCTTGTCCACGGATCACCTCGAAGCGCTTCCGCTTTGGGGAGGGTCCACTTGGATGATGAAGGGCCGGCATTGGACCAAGGCCATCAGGATGAACACCTATCTGGGGGACTCCCCTCTCGCTTGGGATCCCCAAGTTTTGAACGGTCAGCTGCGCCCATCAGGTTTCGGGAGTGGCACCGTGCGCCCTCGAAAACATACCCGGCCGGGCTGGCTCGCGACACTGGTCGCCGCGACTGCGTTCACGCTCCCCAGCTTTCCGGTCCGCGCACAACTGGTCGACACCATCCCCCCCACGATCACGGCGGTCCCGTCTTCGGCGCCGAACTCGAATGGCTGGTATCGCACGAGTGTCAGCGTGCGGTTTGTCTGTGCCGATACCGGAGGGAGCGGCATCGCGGCGGCTCCTCCCGCCCAGTTGGTGACCAACGACGTGCTCGGACGGCAAGTGGTGGGAGTGGTCCGCGACCGCGCCGGGAACACTTCGAGTGCGAGTCTCGTGGTCAACCTCGACCGGACCGCGCCCGTGGTCACCGCCGTGCGCACACCGCAGGCAGGCGCGAACGGCTGGGTCAGCACGCCTGTCACCGTGACTTACTCGGCCGTGGACGCCCTCTCGGGTCTCCTTCCCGGGTCCCTGACGCAAACCATCACGTACACTACGGATCGCAACAACCCGACGGCCATCGGCCACGCCACCGATCGCGCCGGCAACGTCGGCACGGTGCGACTCCCCGGCATCCGTATCGACACCACCAAGCCGAGCCTGAGCGTCACGCTGACTCCGGCACAGACCGGCAGCGGTTGGCATAACGCCCCGGTCACGGCCCATTTTGTCTGCACCGACAACGGTTCCGGCATCGCGAGTTGTCCGGCCGACCAGTTCTTTCCGCGCGAGGGCCGAAACCAGACGGCGACGGGCACGGCCATTGACCACGTCGGACTCTCAACCACGGTCACCAAGACGTTCCATATCGACCTCACGCCCCCTGTCATCACGACCACGTTCAGCCGTCCGCCCGACGTGAATGGATGGTATACCGCCCCGGTCACCGCGTCCTTTGTCTGCACCGATGCACTGTCGGGAATTTATTCGCGTCCGGCTCCGATTGTGATCTCGGCCGAGGGTGCCAACCAGCCACTGGCCGCGAGTGCGATGGATCGGGCGCGCAACGTGACTATTCCCACCCAGCGCGTAAGTCTGGACCTCACGCCCCCCAGCCTGGTCCTCACCTCTCCTGCCGGCAGCGAGGAAGTGACCACGGAGACGATCACCCTCACTGGAACCGCAACTGACCTGGCGTCGGGAATCGCCCGGTTGACCGTGAATGGGACCCCGATTATTCCGTCGGGGGACGGGACCTTCACCACCCCGGTGGCCCTGGCCGAGGGCCTGAATACCATGGTCCTCGTGGCTTCGGATCGGGTCGGCCGTACCACCACGCGCACGGTCAGTGTGACCCGCACCACGCCTCCACCCTCCCAGGCCAATTTATTCACCGACCCTGGCTTCGAGACCGGGGTCTCCGGAGTGGCCGCACAGGATGCCAGCAGCTCGGTGTCTCGCTCCAACGTCGCTCCGCTGCAGGGTGCTTCGAGTCTGCGCGTCTCCATCAACGGTTATGGGAACAACGTCTGGTGGAGCTATCCCTTTGAAGGCGGCCTCGCACGCCACTTTCTGGTGAGCGCCCATCTCCGCTCGGATCTCGCCAGTGCTTCCTCGCTTCAGTTCTGTGCGATGGTCTATTTCGCCGATGGCTCGACCGACATCGAGTGCGTCTCGCTAAGCGGCGCGGCGGGCGACAAGGGGGTCGTGACCGCCCAACTCCCCATTGATTCCGCCAAGCGTCTGCAGTCCGTCAACCTGCGCCTTTACCAGGAAGGAGGCGCGCCCGTCGCCTTCACGATCGATGAAGCGCTCGCCACCTTGGAAGTGATTGAGGCCCCGCCTACCGGAGGCGGAGGCGGAGGCGGTGGTGGCGGGGGCGGTGGCGGTGGTGGCGGTGGTGGCGGCGGTTCGATTGGCTGCCCGCCGGTGGAGCCGGGCACGTCGCTCTACCCGGGTTATGCCTATACGCTGCCGTCAGCTCGCCCGTTCATTTCGCTGGAGTCGTACACCCAGGCGCCCGCGACCTCGACCGCCTACCTTCGTTTCAGGAACGCCGTGGATCAGGCGGTCGCCGGACATCCGCCCTATGCGTATTCGGCGGTGTCGTCGGTGACGATGTACCACTACACCGGGAATCCGGTATACCTCGACGACGCGATCGGGCGGGTGGAAGCGATCGTGGTGGAAGCGGAGGCGGCGATGGCGGCGGGGGATCGGCCGGCCGTGGCTGGCGACTCCTATCTCGAGGTGGGCTGGTACCTGGAGCAACTGGCGTTGACCTATGATTCCGGGTTCGACCGTCTGACCCCGCAGCAGCGTGTGCGTTGGGCTGCTTTTGCCGATCAGACGTTGTTCAACCTCTGGCATCCCTCAGAAGCGACATGGGGGGGCGTGGCTCATCCATGGACCGGTTGGTCGATCTGTGACCCGGGCAACAATTACCACTTCCATTTCCTGCGCGCGACCATGCTCTGGGCGCTGGCCACGCAGAGCGTGCCCCTGCTCGAATTCCTGCAGGCCGAGAAGTTCACGCGTCTCGTCGACTATTATGCGGATCTGCCCGGGGGTGGGTCGCGCGAAGGGACGGGCTACGGGACTGCGCAAAAGGATCTCTTCGAGAACTACCTGCTCTGGAAGGACTCGACCGCGGAGGATTTGGCCGGTCTCTCGGCGCATGCGCGCGAGACCATTGACTACTGGGTGCACGCCACGGTACCGACCCTCGACCGGTTCGCGCCGATCGGAGACCAATCCCGGTCCTCGATGCCGGAGCTTTTCGACTATCACGAGAATCTGGTGCACACCGCGGTGGCGCTACATCCCGGCACGCCCGAAGCGGCACGCGGCACCTGGTGGTTGAACCACAACTCCGTGAACGGAGTGAGCCAGGCGTTCAACCTGCTCGGGGATCTGTTGCCGCTTCCTGACGCGCCGACGGTGCCTACCGCTCGCGTGTATCACGCGCTGGGTGCCGGGGTGCTCTTCGCGCGTTCCCACTGGAACACCGATGCGTCGTGGCTCTCCTTCGTGGCGGGTCAGTATGACCAGTCCCACGCGCACCAGGACCAGGGGTCATTCACCTTCTTCAAGGGCGACTGGCTGGCCGTCACCCCCAACGTCTGGTCGCACAGCGGCATCAACCAGGAGACGGAGTATCACAATACGATTCGGTTCCAACGTGCCGACGGCTCGGTCATCGCGCAAAACCCCAGTGACACCGTGCGGTCCTCGATGACTTACGCCCTGAACGGCAGTCAATTGACGGTGACCGCGGCGCTGGCCAATGCGTTCAGTCGCAGCGCCGACCTGGTGCAGCAGTGGAGTCGTCGGCTGGAGTATGGGGGAGACACACTGCGAGTTTACGATACCTGCACCGTGGCCACGGGGGTGCGACCGGTATTCCAACTCCAAGTTCCCGTGCTTCCCGTGGCACAAACCGATGGAAGTCTCGTGGCCGGTCACCTTCGGATTGTGCCTCTCCAGGGGGTCACCTCCACCGTGCACGCCCTGCCGTCAGAGTTCAGCCAGGGTTACCGCATCGACTTCAGTTCCACGGCAGGCAACTCGTTTGCCATGGAACTGCGCTGGCAGTAGCGGGTGGCGGAATGGGATCTGGGGTGGCGTGTGGATCGCGGCCCCATCGTTTCCTGGTCGCGACCTGAATTCTGCCCGCCGACGGCGGAGTCGTCAGGGCTGCGCCACGACGCGGTAGAACCACGTGGTCCCCGTATCGAAATCGTCCGCAAAGCTCGTCGACGTGCCCAGGGCACCGGTGGCGGGGAAACCCTCCACCACCGTGGTCCAGGACCCGGCGACGGTGGCGGCGCGCTGGACCGCGTAGCGGGCGCCCACTCGGGAGACCCAGGTGAGGCTGAACTGCGTGCGGGTGGCATCGAAGCCCGCCTGGGTGATCCGGGGCGGAGTGGTGTCCGAACCTCCCGGATTAGGGTCCGAACCGGGCGCCGCCTCCACCAACTGGACCGCATCGATCTCGTTCCACCCCTTCACGCGCGCGGAATCGAGGGTGATCCGGACGCGTTGCACTGGCTGCGGGGTTCGAGCGAAGACGGTGACGAACCACGCGATCCGGCCTTCGACATAGCGGTTGGTGTCGCTGCCCTGGAAGACGGTCAACGCGCCACCGACCGCATCGAAGAGCTCAATCCGGCTGATGGCACCGGGATGGTAGACTTGGCGAACCCGTACCGCTCCCGCATGGACCGGCTGGGGAAAAGTGACTTCCAGCCATTCGTCGCCGCCATCCGCGGTCTTGCTGGCCCAGGCTTTCGAGTCGTCCCCATAGGCGGTCACGTCCGGCGTCCCGGTGGCGCGTGAGGCCGAATAGTCCGTGGTGCGATACTCACTGCTGGCCGTGGCGGCGGATGCCCATTGCCCCGCCCCGTCGGCCGCGTAGTAGGCGTCCTGCTCGGCCAACGACGCAAAGTTCGGAACGGCCGGTGGAAGGTTGGTCCCCGGTCCGGGGTCCAGAATCACCATCCCGGCGAGCCAACGTTCCCAGACGCGGCTGGCCTTTTGCGCCAGGGATTGTGGCGGATGCGTCAGGTCCGAGCGACGCAACGCATTCCCATAAGCGTTCATGGCTTCGGGCAGGAGATTTAGGGCGGCGCAGGCATCGCCGAGGAGCACGTAGGGCCGGGGTGCCGCGGGGTCTTTGACGATCCAAGTCTCCGCTAGAGCCCGCGCCCCCGCGGCGTCTCCGGCGGCCAGCGCAAATCGGATCCGACGCCAGAGCTTCTCCTGCTCCCAGTCCGGAGAGAGCGGCTGCGGCTCGTCGACGAAGTCCCATCGCGCTTCAGCATTCCCCAGCCGGGCGGTGGCCGGTCCCGCGGGTAAAGCGCGCGATTGTTCGGGGGACAACCACCAAGTCCCCGGCGCCACGGGGACAACGTGGATTTCCGGCCCTGCCCCGGAGCGGACCACGACCGGAACATTGGTGGGCGCAGGCTCGGAACTCGACCAGCGGAGGAGCAGCGGCCAACCCCTCGGCGACAGATCTCCCAACACCGACGGTTGAACCACCAAGGTGCCCTCGATAGGGGCCGGCTCGGCGGCGCGCGCGGACAGCAGCACCAGCGTCAGGGCTGCGCTCAGCCAAGTGAGAAGGCAGGACCTCACGGAGTACCTCCCGGAACCGCCTCCGACCCGATCGAACAGCGTCCGGACGCAGGGGCTTTGTAGGGCGCGCTATCGCGAACGCAGTATTGGTGCAGGCAATCGCCGAGCGTCGCGTTTCCGAATCGCTCCGGATTCACGCCGTTGCCGGCGCAGGTGACACAGACCCGACGCAGGACAAAGCGACCCTGGCCGTCGTCCTCGAGCGGAATTGAGTGGGAGTTCGACTCCTTTGGCAGGAAGCGATCGTACGAACTGGCCGGCCCCGGGATGTAGGCGTCGGCCAGGTGATAACGCATCAAGCAATGCTCCCTTCCGGAGTGTTCTCCCCCGCGCACGGCCACGTACAATTCCTTGGGCAGCACGAAGGCCCAGTTGGTGTGGGCGGGAGTGATAGGCACGGGGGGATTCCCCTCCACGAAGACACGAATCCGATAGGGTCGCCCCAGGGGGGAAAGCGCCCCCGTCTCGAGGTTCTGGTCTAACCGCTGCTCGGTGAATTCGTGCTGAAGCGATCCGTCCGCCCGGATGGTTTTCAAGCTGTCCCAGCGAACGTATCGCAGGTCCGTTTCGCCATGGTGACGGACCCCGATAGCGTGCGAGATCTCATGGGCCACCGAAGAAGTCAGATCGTTGGACTCATCATCGGTATCGATGCGAATCACAGAAGCAAACTTCGGCCGGAGACGCCCCGGACCAAGACCCGCGGTGCCGGAGATCGAGAGACGTCCGTTGGCTGTAGCAGGACTCAGGACCAACCCGTGCTGGTATTCGCGGGAGGACTGTGGCGAACGCGCGCTGCGATTGCCGTTCATGATGCGCGATTCGGGCATCTCGCCCACCCCCACCTTCTCCCATATTTTGAGTCCACGGCGGTTTCCCTCCACTGTCTGAGCCTCCAACAGCCGGCAGCCCGGAGCCTCGAGTCCCTGCAGTCCGCTACGAACGAAGAGATCTTTGGTGGCCGGGTCGGTGGAAACATGCAGGCCACTCACGCGAAAGCCGCGGTACTCCTCGTAGGTGCTGAATCCGTCGCCTTTCTGCCCGTCGCCCAGAGGTTCATCCTCGAGATCCGCCGCATCGGGATCCGTGGACTTCATTTCTTTCCGCCAGTGCTCGGCGATGAGGCTGCCCTCCTGCCGATCCGGAAGACTGATGAGGTACACCTTCCTGCCGTCCACTTCCCGGTAACCGACGACTTCCCGTTCATCCGCTAGTTCGGCGATCACTTGCAGGCGCGCGTGAGCGCCAAAATCATAGCAATCCAACTGCACCCAGGCCTCGGGCAGCACCGAGTCCGGATTGGGAATCCTCTTCACCCCGGCCTTTTGCTGGCGCGGAGAGACCACCATCGCCTCCGGGAGGCTCACCACGAAACGCAGGTCGTATTCCGAATCCTGCTCCGCGGGCGGAGAGTCGTCCGTCACCGCGCGCAACGGCCAGTTTGAGCACACCCCCGGCTCACTCGAGGTGTCGTAGAGTTCGAACCGAAATCGACGGACCTCAGGCATCGCCGCCAACTGTTCCGCGGTCGGATTTTTGGCCTTCGGACGCAAGATGGCACGCACGCGCAGCGGTTCCGGCCCGGAACGTGTGGGAAACGCCAGGTTCCCCAGCGGTCGCCACTGCTCGAACGGTTTTTCGGGGTGTTTGAAATTCTCGAGGCGGACCACCACCTCCACGTCGTTCCAGTCGGGCCAAAGATGCAGCGAGGCCGAACGATGAGTGATGTGGGCACCGGGTTCCCCCGCCACTTGTCCAGGGGCGCTGGTGGTGGTGCGGTCCCAGCGCATGGAGAAGGGCATGACTTTCTTGGGCGCCACGTTGGTCATCCACGCATCCTCGACGGAGCCCCCGTCCACGGTGTCGCTCACGTACCGGTCCGCCTGAAATTGATGGCTGATCCGGGTGGAGCTCTGGATGGACCACGACCCGGCAGGCTCGTCCAGCGTCAGAAAGGTCACCTCACCGTTGTCGAGTCGGAGCGAAAGAGTCTCCTCCGAGCGCAGGCTGAACGGCCCTGAGTAGGTCCCCTGTCCCGACGACTCGAAGGAACCCGTCGTGCTCCCGCTACTGCTCTGGGAGGATCTACCGCCTGTGCCCACCGCGTCACTGACGCTCCAAATGCGTGTCTTCGCCAGGAACGGAGTGTCCAGTAGGGTCCATTCCATAAAAACCGTGGCGTAGTGCAGGCCGGACGATCGCTCATAGCCGCCGTCATAAGAATGGGAGTAGTTCGACTCGGTCTGCACCTGCGACACTCCCAGGAGTTTGGGCACCCGCTGCCACTCCGCCCAATCCAACGGCGCAGGCTGGCCGGGATGGGGGGGAAGCCAGGGGGGCAAAGGATCCAGATGCGAGCCCGGTTCCACAGCCCGGGTGCTCAAACCCAGCGCCAGCCCGAGCCCCAGCGCGAGGCCGGTTCCCAAGCGGATCATTCCCGGGAGTGCTCGCCTACGAAGTGCGCACGACCCCGAGTGCGCCACCGGGACAGAGCAGCTCGTCTGTTCTTGTTCACGAACACCACGCGGCATGCACCGTGACGCTCCCGGTTGGCGCGGGTTCTGTCCAGTACGCCAATCGTAGGCTACCCTGCCCTATCTGATCCTGTCTTGCCCCACGTCGGGTACGCCTTAGCCGCCCTTGGCAGTCGCCCACCGGCACTGTGATTGAAGGCCTCAATGCGCGGCGCAGGACTATCGATTGGCGCGATTTCGCAGTGGATCGTTCAATCGCCGGCATGAAGGCAAGCCTATCCCCCGCCCCTCCCCACGGCTCCCTGCTCTTCCACCTCATCACCCTGCTCCTCGGCCTTACCCTCGGCGCCGTGGCGACGGGATGCCGACCGGATTCCGCCTCCCGCGCGGGCCCGGCTCCCCTCGGGGTGTACACCCTGGTCAGCGTCGACGGGAAAGCGGTGCCCGCCAACATCCGGCATGAAGGAACCAGCCTCGAAGTGCGCTCCGGGTCGTTTACCCTCGGACCGGAAAGAACCTGTCAGAGCCGGATCACGTTCGTGCCCCCCACGGGACGCGAGCTGACACGGGAAACCACGGCCACCTATGTTCAGGATGGATCGCGGTTGGTGATGTCCTGGAAGGGTGCCGGCACGACGATGGGGATTCTCGACGGCGACCAGTTCACCATGACCAACGAAGGGACGGTTTTCGGGTACCGGAAGTAGCCACCCAGGCAAGGCGGTGACGTTGTCACCGCACTCCGGGGTCGCCTACGGCGACCCGACCACAGCGGCTCCCTCGAACTGCGACAGATGCCTCGGTGGGGATTGGGAAACCCGATCCCCGCTTGCACGTGCCGGCCGGGTCGCCGCAGGCTTCGGAAAGGTTACGTGAGCAACTTCCCGATGGATCGAACTCTGACTGTCGCCCTGGCCCTCGTCCTCACCTCGCTGACGACCTGGGCTGCCGCACCGCGGATGCTGCCACCGCTTCTCGCCGGAGGAACCGCCACCCTCCGAATTCAAGGCGACCGTGGAGTGTCCTATCGCGTCGAGGCCTCCTCCAACCTCACCACCTGGGTCGAGGTCGGTGCCGGAGTGGCCACCGAGGGGACGCTTTCCATATCGCACACAGCCCCGACGAACACGCGCTGGATGTATTATCGCGCGGCACAGACGACCTCTGGCGGCGCGCTTTTTCCCCATGTCGTCCCGACCCCCTCCACCAACGCCCAGGCCAGCGCGGTGGTGGCGCCCGATCGTGAGACGATGATCCGAGTCGTGGACCGCCACCAGGTGATCCACACCCTTTCCTTCCCGACCGGCTGCGTGGCTGTGCCCACTCTGGTTCGGCTCACGGCGTTGGACGCCGTGTCCGGCCTGCCCAACGCCGCCGGATTGCTGGCGGGCACGCGGCTCGAACCCAGCGGGCTTGTGCTCACGGCTCCGGCCTTTCTGCAACTGGACTTCCCCGAACAGATGGACGGAGCCCGCGTCTCGTCGTTCGCCTGCGACAACACGGGAGATCGCCTGCATCTCGTGCCGGACGTCGTCGTGGCCAACCTGACCACCAACCGCGTGCGCATTCTCGTGTCGCAACTGCGCAGCCATGGATCCGGTCTCTTCACGCTTCCCGAACTGCAGGCGCTCGCAGGGACGATTCCCCCACCTCGCGCGGGCGGGTCGCGGGCGGGGCTGCACGCCAGCCTGAGCGAGTGCTTTCCCGAAGAGGAAGCAGACGCACGCGAGATGAACGAGGACCTCGAGGACAAGCTCCGTCCCCTGCAGCAGAAGGCCGCGGCCAAACTGGGTGAGGAACGACAACGCCAATTACTCGGTGTGGCGGACGACGACGCCGGCAGCGAGGCCTTGCGTCAGGTCATGGCCGACAGTGAATCCTTTTACCGTTCCGAGATCCAGAGCCTCATCCCGGCGGCGCTGGAATCCTGCGCCGCGGCGAAGACCCTGGTGCCGTGGGCCCTGGGTTTCGAACGCCAGCGTCAGCTTCTGGGTGGCAGTGAGGGCGACGCCGGCGCCCCGCTCGCGAACCAACTGCTCTGCTCCGGAGCCCGCCGATGCCAGGAACAGGCCCTTGAATGCTGCCGCACCAAGGGGGGAGATACGCGTCTCGTTCAGGAGCTGCTTGGCCTGGAGCGCCAACGCCAACTGCTCGGGGAGGGTGCGGAGTGCGGCGAGATCTCCCTCAGTGAAACCCTCGAGGAGTGCGCACCGTCGTGGTACGGAACCCTCAGCATCACCATCTCCGGCCGCTACCTCAACTTGGCCACCAACGGCAACTGGCACATCCAACGCCGCAGCGACAGCGATTTCGTGCTCACCGCGCAGGTGCTCTCGGCCCGGGTGCGCGCGCACGAGGAAAGCATCTTCAATCCTGCCTACACCAATCTAACCATGGTCCTCGGCGGATCCCTCGTGGCCTCCGATCACATGGAGAAGGTGGAGGAGAACCGCGAACTCTCCTGCCAGGGAAAGCCACTGGACCTCCGCCGCGACACCTGGGACTCCTCGGTCAGCACGCGCCTCGACGACATCGAGCTCGACGCCGTGATCATGGCGCCCGGTCTCTCCAGTCTCTTTGTACAACCCTATCTGCGCGTCGGCGATGATGACGCCGTACGGGACATGCGTTGGTTTTACGAGGAGATCCACACCGAACGCGGCACTTTCGCCGACGAACCCTGTGAGACCACCCTGGTGCGCACCGGCGGCGATTATGACGCCGACGCCGGCAACTATGGATTCTCAATCTTCGCCGGACCCGAGGAGTTCAGCTGGACCGCCGACAGCATTCATTACTCATTCCAGGGCCCGGAGCCCATGCAGTTTGACTTCGAGCACCTCTTCAACGGCGTGCGCCAGGTAACCTTGGACCTCCGCCGCGTGCGTTGACCCCCTGGCCGGCCGGCCGGGAGCGCTGCTCCGTGTGGCCGCGGGGTTCCCCGGCCCGCCCCGCACGAAAACGTCCCGCGACATCGTTCTGATTGAACTGTGCCCGTCCGGCAGCGGAGGATCGGCGCGTTCCTCACCCGACCATTCATGGGCGTTATCGCAGAGTCGTCGCCACAGGATGCCCGGAGCGCGACGCTGTCGGCGCTCTATCGGGACACCCTGCTCGGGGACGTCATGCCCTTCTGGCTCCGTCACGGACTGGACCGCGAGCACGGCGGCATCCTCACCGCGCTCGATCGCGACGGAACGGTGATCGACACTGACAAATCGGTCTGGTTCCAGGGCCGCGCGGCGTGGATGTGGGCGACGCTGCATCGCACGGTCGAAGCGCGCCCGGAGTGGCTGGGGGCGGCGCGCAGCTGCCTGGAGTTTTTGCGTGCCCACTGCCGCGCCCCGGACGGGAAGCTCTATTTCACCGTCACTCGCGATGGCCGGCCGTTGCGCGCGCGGCGTTACGTCTACAGCGAGGCGTTTGCCACCGTGGCGGAGGCGGCGTTCGCCGCCACGACGGGCGATGCGCGCGCCGCGGACGAATCTCTCATCCATTTCGCGCGATACCTGCGGCATTCGTTCACCCCGGGCGTGATGCCGCCCAAGTCCGAATCCACCCGGCCATCCA
>JADLFD010000029.1 GCA_020845805.1 Verrucomicrobiales bacterium
GCCTCGAGCGCCGCCAATTGAGCGCGCGCAGTCTCAATGCGCGCCCGCGCCTCGCGTCCATCCAGCTCCAGCAGCGGGTCGCCGGCCTTCACGTCGGTGCCGACCGCCACCCGCACGCGCGTGATCAGCCCGGCACGCGGCGCCGCCACCGCCACATTCTCGCCGCGCGCTTCAATGATTCCCGAGGCCGCCACGAAATCCGCGAAGGGCGACCGTGCCGGCTCCGCCAACGGCGCCGGTGCCGGCGGTTGCAGGCGCAATTGCCGGACCAGTAGAAAGCCCGCCACGACGCCCACCAGGGCCAGATAAAAACTGAATCGACGAAAGATCATAACGTCTCGCGGTGGCCCCGCCCGGATCCGGCCCCGCCGGTTCCCGGTTCAATGGTCGCCCGCCTCATAGGTCTCATGGGTTTCATGCACGCGCGCCACGCGCCCGTCATCCATCTCCGCCATGCGGTCGGCAAATCGGAAAATGCGGCTGTCATGCGTCACCACGATCACACAACGGCCGGGCGCACGCGCCACCTCGTGCATCAACTCCATCACGCGACGCCCGTTCTCGCGGTCCAACGCCGAGGTCGGCTCGTCGCAGATCACCAAACTCGGCTCATGCACCAGCGCCCTAGCAATGGCCACGCGCTGCTGCTGGCCCCCCGATAACTGCAGCGGCGTGTCCCCGCCCCGCCCCACCAACCCCACCTTCTCCAGCATCGCCCGCGACCGCGCCTCCGCCTCGCGGCGCGCCACCCCGTTGATCAACAGCGGTATGCTCACGTTCTCCACCGCACTCAACGTCGGCACCAGATTGAACGACTGAAAAATGAACCCGATGTGGCGCCCGCGAAAGGCGGTGACTTCCGACCGCGTCATCCCGTGCAACCCCGCCCCGAACACCGTGACATTGCCGTCGTTGAACTCGAGGGTGCCGGCAATCACGCTCAGCAAGGTGGTCTTCCCACACCCGGAAGGCCCCACAATCATCAGCAACTCACCCTGGCGCGCCTCGAAATCCACGCCCTTCAGCGCCTGCACCGCCGCTTCCCCGCGGCCAAACACCTTGCTGACCCGTTCCACCCGCACGGCCGTGCCCGTGCCCGTGCCCGGCCCGATCGCCGCCGCGCCACGCATCCCCTCCCCGCCGTTGTGCCGGGGTTCAGCCACGAAAGACAATCGCCGGTTCGAGTTGGCGGATGCGCCGGATCCCAAACGCCGCCGCGATCGCGCAGATCACCAGAATCGCCGCCAACGTGCCCACCGGAATGAACCAGGGCATCGAAAACGGCGGCATCCCCTTTTTCAGAAATAGAGAACCAATCAACACGGTCACTCCCAACCCGATGCCATACCCGATCAACCCCACGGCAAAGGCCTGCAGGACCACCATCCGCGTGAGCAATCCATCCCCCGCCCCCATCGCCTTCAGCGCGCCGAAATGCCGCAGGTTCTCGAGGATGAACGCATAAAAGGTCTGCCCCGCCACCGCCACCCCCACGATGAACCCCAGCAGGATGGTCATGCCGAACGAGGTCGGGATCCCGGTGTTGCGAAAGAACCAGCGCACCGTGGACACCCCGAAATCCTCCTCGGTGTACGCGCGCAAACCTGTCTCCTTCTCGATCCGCGCCGCCACCGTGGCCAACGGCACCCCCTCCGCCGGCGAGACAAGGATGTAACTCAGCATCTTCCTCACCCGCGGCGCAAACTGCAGCGCCTGGTCGTACGTGGCGAAAATGTACGGGTACCCGAAGAACGACATCTCGGTCCGACACACGCCGACGATCCGCGCTTCGCGGTCGTTGATCTCGAACAGGTCCCCCACGCCGATCGGCCGCGGCCGGCCCCGGCTCAATCGCTGGATCGCCAATTCGTCGATGACCACCGCGTTGGGCAGCCGCAGATCCTCAATGCGACCCGCCACCATGCGCGCCGGCCGTCCGACCATGGTCGCATTGTCCAATCCCACCAACTGCACGGGCTTGAACGTTCCATCCGCCAGCCGCGCCTGCAGAATGCCCCAATACATCGGCACCGCCCACCCCACCCCCGGCACGCTGCGCACGCGACTCACGTCGGTGTCGCGCAACGCCTTCACCTCGTTCACCTGCTCCACCTTCGGATCCACCACCCACAAGGGCGCACGCATGTTCTTCAGGTTGCCCTTGGTCCACTCCAGGATCCCGGCAAACACCCCCGCCTGCTGCGTCATCAGCAGCGTCGCAAACGTCAACCCGCTCAGCAGCATCACGTACTTACCGCGGTCGGCGAACAGCATCTTGAGCGCGATCCGATACATGGCGGGCTCAGCTCCTCCCCCCCACCCGAACGGATCGAGCTCGCGCGGCACGCCCCTTCGCCGCTGAGGGACCCGACCCACGCAATCCGGCCAGGGAGAACCGCGTGATGTGCGCCGCCAGCATCGCCAGATCCCCCTCCGCAAACCGCAAGCCCGGCAACAAGCGGCTGATCACCGGACGGCAGTGCTGATAAAACACGACCTGGCTCACCACGCTCGCCATGGCCAACCATACGTCCCGCCCCTCCGCCCCGGGACCCATGACCTCCCGCACCAGGGATTCCAGCCCGCGCGCGACGCCGCGCATCTCAGTCTCCACCACGGCGTCCAGCGCCGGCGTGGGATCCACCATCTCCCGCGCCAGGATGCGCCCATGGCACGAGTCGGGCCCGGTCACGAAGATGCGGTCCACGAAGGAACGCACAAACCCCGCCAACCGCTCCTCCGCCGACGCCCCCGCAGGCACCCCGCCGTCGGGCGGGAACCGGCGCAGCGCGGACTGGAAATTGCGCCGCAACACCGCCAGGTAAAGCTCGTCCTTGCCGCCGAAATGGTAGTTCACCGCCGCCACATTGGCCCCCGCGCGCCGGCAGATGTCGCGCACCGTGGCGCGCCGAAACCCGCACTCGGCAAACACCTCGGAACCGGCGTCGAGCAACTGCTCCCGGGTCGCGGACTCCCGCACCTCGGGGGCGGCGACGAGGGCGCTTGGAGCCGATTTCTGTACGCGTATCAAACTCACGTTTCAAACGCATGTTTGAACTGAATCCCCCCCGCGCGGCAAGGCAAAACTGGAGCGGCACGAGACCGCGGCCGGGCCCCCCACCGATGGGCCCGGAGGTCGGCGGGCGATCCGGACGGACGTTCAGCGTTCCGCGGAGGCGTCGGGCGACTCCTTCGGCGGGCTCGAGGACAACGTCACCGACAGGTTGCGCGAGGCGAAAAACTCACACGCCCACGCGTCGGTGAAGAGGATCACCAGATGACCGGCCGCATCCCGCGCCAGCCGCGCCCCGGTCGGGAGCAAACCCTCCAGTCCGACCGGATCCGGCACGCCCCCGGTGACCCAGCGCACCACCGACCACGCCCCCTGTTCGAGACGCGACTCGGCACCGTACTCGGATTGCAACCGGAACTGGACCACTTCGAACTGCAACGGTCCCACCGCCCCCAACAGGGGCACACGGGACAGCGAGTCGAGGGGAAAGAATGCCTGCACCACCCCCTCCTGCAGCAACTGCTCCAAGCCCTCGCGAAATCGTTTGAACTGCGCCGTGGTCGTGCTGTGCAGGTAGGCAAAACACTCGGGCGTGAACCGCGGGATCTCCTCGAACACCAGCGACGCATCCTCCGCCAGTGTGTCGCCAATGCGAAATTCGTCATGCCCCACCAACCCCACCACGTCGCCCGGATACGCGACATCCACGGTCTCACGCTCGCGTGCGAACAGCTTGTGCGAGCTCGACAGCCGCACCTTCTTCCCCGTCCGGGTGTGCACCACCGACATGTCGCGCTCGAAACGCCCGCTGCAGATGCGCACAAAGGCGAGCCGGTCCCGGTGACGCGGATCCATGTTGGCCTGGATCTTGAAGATAAAGCCCGAAAACCCGGAGCGCTCCGGATCGATCTCGCGATCGCGAATGCGCCGGGGACGCGGGGCCGGCGCCAGATCCAGAAAGGCATCCAGCAGCAGCTGCACGCCGAAGTTGTTGACCGCGCTGCCGAAGAACACGGGGGTGAGCTGCCCCGCCAGCACCGCCGCATGGTCGAACTCCGCGCCCGCGCCATCCAGCATCTCCAGCTCGTCAACCGTGCGGACATAAACGTCCGGCTCCATGCGGTCCCGCACTCCGGGATCGGAGAGGCCATGCACCGACACCGGGGCGCGATACTCGCCGCCCGGCACTCGCTCGAAGAAATGCACCAACCGCGCACGCCGGTCGTACACCCCCCGGAAGAACGAGCCATCGCCCAGCGGCCAGTTCACCGGGAAGGCCTGGATGCCCAGCACCCGCTCCAGCTCGTCCAGGAGTGACAACGGCTCGCGCGCCGGCCGGTCGAGCTTGTTCATGAAGGTGAAGATGGGCACCCCCCGCTGCCGGCACACTTCGAACAGCTTGCGGGTCTGCGCCTCGATGCCCTTCCCCGCGTCAATCACCATCACCGCCGCATCCACCGCGGTCAGGACGCGGTAGGTGTCCTCGGAGAAATCCTTGTGTCCCGGTGTGTCGAGCAGGTTGACGCAGTAGTTGCGGTATTCGAACTGCAGCACGGTGGAACTCACCGAAATCCCGCGCTGGCGCTCCAACTCCATCCAGTCGGAGGTGGTCGCGCGCTGGGACTTGCGGGCCGTGACCGACCCCGCCAACTGCACCGCGCCGCCGTAGAGGAGAAATTTCTCGGTCAGCGTCGTCTTCCCCGCGTCCGGGTGCGAAATGATGGCGAAGGTGCGCCGGCGCGCCACTTCCTGGGCATGCGATTCCATGCAGTCGGTCTTGATCGTCGATCGTTGGCTCGGAAAGGGGTTCCCCTCCGGGAGGGGAAGCATGACCGACACCCATCCCCAGGCAAAGCCGTGGTTTTCCCACCCCACCCCACGGCGTCGCCACGACCACCGCCCGCCCCGGGCGCCTGCACGCTTGCTCCCGGGATTCGCGTCGCGCCTAATCTCGCCTCCGCAGCCCCACTTCATCCCCTCCCGCCCATGTCCACCCTGCCCCGACGCGGTTTCGTCCAAGTCACCACCCTCGGCCTCGCCGCCCTCGGGCTTCGCCCAACGTCGTTGGTCTCCCGCTCCCACGCCGCCGAAAGCGCACCGCTCGCCTGGAAAGTCCGCCGCCGTTTGGAGTCCCAGGGCCTCTGGGCCGTGCGCGAATCGGTGGAATCATGGCCCGCGTCGCACACCGCGGCCGTGGTCTGCGACATGTGGGACCTGCACCACTGCAAGAATGCCACCGACCGGGTGGGTGAACTCGCGCCACGCATGAACACCTTCCTGCAAGCATTGCGCCGCGCCGGGGTGCTCATCATCCACGCGCCCAGCAGCTGTCTCAAACCCTACGAAGGCACCCCCGCCCGGCGCCGCGCCCAGGAGGCCCCCGCCGCGGCCAACCTGCCCAAAGACATCTCAGAGTGGTGCCATAAGATCCCGGCCGAAGAGCGCGGCACCTACCCGATCGACCAGTCCGATGGCGGCTGCGACACCCCCGACGCGCCGCAAAAGGAATGGGCCGCCCAGCTCAAAGCCCAAGGCCGCAACCCCGGTTCCCCCTGGCTGCGGCAAATCGACCTGCTGGAGATCAAGGACGAGGACGCCGTCAGCGACTCGGGCATCGAGATCTGGAACCTCACCGAAGCGCGCGGCATCCGGAACGTCCTCGTCATGGGGGTGCACACCAACATGTGCGTCCTCGGCCGGCCGTTCGGCCTGCGCCAGATGTCGAAGAACGGACGCCAGACGGTGCTGGTGCGCGACCTGACGGACACCATGTACAACCCAGCCATGAAACCCCACGTGGATCACTTCACCGGCACCGACCTGATCGTGGAACACATCGAGAAATTCGTCTGCGGATCCACCACGTCCGCCTCGCTCCTCGGCGGCAAGGCGTTTCGATTTAAAGCCGACCCGCGCCCCACCTCGCTCACCGACGCGTGAGCCGAAAGTCGCATCGCCTTCCGGGGACAAGTCGTTTCAACCTCCTGGATGTCCGGTGAGGCGCCGATCTTCGGCACCCCACCCGACCCGATGCCGCGCGTCCCCGCCATCCTTGGGATCCTCCTCTCCCTGGCTGTCCTGGGAGAGGGCATCCACCGTTGGAACAAGTCCCGCACGGCCAGCACCTGGCCCACCGTGACCGGTCACGTGCTAAGCAACGCCCTGCGAGCCGTGTCTGCTTCGCAAGAACCACCGCACATCGCCTCCGTGCAGTACCACCTTGAGCTGGTCTACACCTACGAGGTCGGAGGCCGGCGCTACACCAATGACCGCCTCCGCTTCATCCCCGAGCCGCTGTCCCAGATGGCCGCCGCCCAGCGTGCCCGCCGACACCCGGTCGGTTCCGCTCTCCCCATTCGCTACAATCGACGCCAGCCCGCCGAGTCGGTGCTGGATCCCGGCGGTGAATGGGACGGGCTGGCTATGGCCGCCGCCGGCTTCGTCGGACTGATCGGCAGCGTGCATCAACTGCGGCAACGCTGTTCAGGCAGCCCGCGCGCCCCCGACTCGGAGGATGCTTAAGGCCGCTCACCGCGCAGCCGATCCCGGCGCGCCCGCGCAAACCTGGCGATCGGCAAAGTCGAGATAGCGATCCCAGTCGTAGTCGGTGAGATCGTGCTGTCCTCGACGGACATGGTAGCGGATCACCGTGCCTACCGGCTGATCCACCGGAGGCGAGTTGCTCGAGGCCAGCCCGGCCAGTCCGTGCAACGACCACACCGGGGAGGCGTGCCAAAGCGCCAGGTACTCCCCGCGTGGATCCGCCCAGGCGTCCGCCTCGGCGCTGGCGACATACAAAGGCCGTGGCGCGATCAGTGCCAGCAACTGGTGCTGGTCCACCACCAGCTCCGATTCCCGCCCGGCATAGCTTCGGAAACGGCCGCCAAACCAGTAGGGGAACGCGCGCGTGATGATGCCCACCGTCTCGCCAAACCAGCGGCGATTCAGCGCCGCCCCGCCGCACCCGGAGTTGTTTGAGATCACCGCGGCAAATCGCTCGTCGCACGCCCCCGCCCACAGGGCCGCCTTGCCCATGCGCGAATGCCCGATGGCGATGACCCGGCTCCCGTCCAAACCGGGCGCCTGGAGGGTGTAGTCGAGGAAACGCGAAAGCCCCCACGCCCAGGCGGCCAGCGCTCCGGGCTCGTCGTCGCCGGTGGGCCCCGTGCGAGAGAAACCCGCTGCACTCAAGACTCCGGAACGGAATTGAGCCAAGGAATCCGGTGCCAGGTCCGCGATGTCGAGCGACGCCAGCGCGTACCCACGTTCGAGAATCCGCCGGCCCACAGCCAACCCCGTGGTGGTCGCGTCCAGCCCCGCCTCCCGCGGTCGCGCCACGACGGGAGCGGGTGCGGCGGTGTCGAACAGGTGCATCCCCACAAACACCGGTACCCGCACCCCTTCGCGGCGCGGCAGCCAGACCACGCCGTGCAACAAGCGCCGCCCGGATCCGCCGCCCGTCTCCAGAACCACCTCACGCCGCAACACGCCTCCCACCGATCCCCCCCACTCCGCCGCCCCCTCGGCCACGACTCGCCAGCGCAACTCTGACACCTCCGGCACGGAGGGACCGTACACCTCCCGTTCAAAGATGCGCCGCAGCGCGGGCCTCACCGTCGACCGCCAGCTTTCGGGAGTGGTGGCCCGACTCGAGCCCGTCGGCGCGAGCGGATCCTGCAGCACGTCAGGCACCGAGTACGGGGGGACCCGATCTTCACGGGAGTTCGCGTCGGCCGCGCGGACCGAGGCTGTGCCACCCACCAGGAGCACCGCAACAACCTGACGAAGCCGGCAAGACCAACGGGTCGCCACACTGAAGATCGTGGGAGGGAACGCCGCGCGCATGACCCGAGCATTCACCCGGCCGCTTCGCCACGGCAACTCACGTCCGCGACCTTGACTTCACCGGGTGGCGGGCCAGATTTTGCGCGCTTTAACGAACCGCCACGATGAACGTCCCGCCACGGAACCCCGCCGAATCCTCCGACTTCAACCGCCGCGAGTTCCTTCGCAACTCCTCGGCTGCGACCGTGCTGGCCATGATGGGCGCCACGCAGATCATCGCCCCGGCGGTGATGGCGCAGGACAAGCCCGCGGCCACGCTCTCTGGAGTCCCCCTCAAGGTGGGCGTGATTGGCTGCGGCGTGTGGGGTCGCGAAATCCTCAACACCCTCGCCCGGCTCGCTTCCGCGGAAGTGATCGCCGTCTGCGACACCTACGCCGCCATGATCCGCCGCGCGAAAGAGGCGGCGCCGAAAGCTGAGTCGTACGAGGATTACAAGGCCGTCCTGGCCAACGCCGACGTGGCGGCGGTCATCATCGCCACCCCCAGCCATCAGCACAAAGAGATCGTCATTGAAGCGCTGAAGGCGGGGAAACACGTATACTGCGAAGCGCCCCTCGCCCACACGGTCGAGGAAGCCCGCGAGATCGCCAAGGCCGCCAAGGAAGCTGGCACCCTCTACTTCCAGTCCGGCCTCTCCCTCCGCTCGGATCCCCAGCGCCGGTTCCTCCTCGATTTCGTCCGCGCCGGCGCCGCCGGGAAGACCGTGAGTGCCCGCTGCCAGTGGCACAAGAAACAGAGCTGGCGCCGCACTTCGCCGAACCCCGACCGCGAGACCGAGCTCAACTGGCGCCTCGCCGCCGCCACCTCGCCTGGTTTGATCGGCGAGATTTCCATTCACCAGCTCGACAACATCGCCTGGTATCTCAACGAGCGCCCCGTCGCCGTGACCGGCTTCGCCAGCACGATCATGTGGAACGACGGTCGCGACGTTCCCGATTCCGTGCAGGCGGTCTTCGAGTTCGCCAAGGGTGCGCATATCACGGCCGAAGCCACACTCTGCAACTCGTTCGACGCGGAATACGAAATGCTCTACGGCAGCGACGCCGCGGTGATGCTGCGCGGGAACAAGGCCTGGATGTTCAAGGAAGTGGACGCCCCGCTGCTCGGTTGGGAGGTCTACGCCCGCAAGGACACGTTCTACAAGGAGACCGGTATCGCGC
>JADLFD010000030.1 GCA_020845805.1 Verrucomicrobiales bacterium
GACGACAAGATTGGCCCCTCCGAAATCGAGGCCACCGGCGAGTTCCCCGATCCCAAGGCCCTCTGGAACACCTGCACCAAGTACCGCATCACCTGCAAATACCCGGGCGACATCACGGTGATCATCGCCGGCGGGCATTCGGATATCGCCGGAGGTACCAAGTGGATCGGGACCGACGGCTGGGTCTGGGTCGATCGCGGCAATGCCTTCAAGGCCTCGAACAAAGAGTGGGAAGAAGCCCGCACGCTGCCCGACAACCTGCGCAAGGTGAAGCTGCCCATCACCACCGGCTCCGCCCCGCACTTCCGCAACTTCCTCGACAGCGTCAAATCCCGTGAGAAGACCGTCACGCCCGTCGAGGTGGCACACCACTCCGCCATCCCCGGTCACCTCGGCCTGATCGCGCTGCTCACTGGACGCAAGATCAAGTGGGACGCTGCCGCCGAGAAGATCATTGGCGACGACGGCGCGAGCGCGCTGCTGTCGCGCCCCTACCGCGCCCCCTGGGCCCTTAGCTAGACCGCGGAGTGCGGGGACCTGGTCCCCGCCTTTCCTGCCCCGGCGATCCGCCATCGCGGGTACCTCTGCTCGTCGGCGGTGACTTTGACCAAGTCACCGCCTTCCGTTCCCCGGCGATCCGACTCACACCCCGGGATTCCGCGCCCCCAGGCGCTCCAGCAGCTTCTGGTGGATCCCACCAAACCCGCCGTTGGTGAAGACGCAGATCACGTCCCCGGCTCGGGACAACCGCACCACGTGGTCGACGATGGAGTCGACGGTGGGCAGATACGCGGCCTCGCGCCCACGCCGCTGCAGATCGGCAATCAGGCGTTCGGGATTGAGGCGTTGCTCGGGCGGCAACTGTTCCAACCGCGCCACTTCCGCCACCACCACTTCGTCCGCGCATTCCAGGGCATCGACGAGTTCCGTCTGGAACAGGTTGCGGCGCGTGGTGTTCGAGCGCGGCTCAAACACCGCCCACAGCCGGCGCCCACGAAACTTCACGCGCAGGGCGCGCACGGTCTCGCGGATGGCCGTGGGGTGATGACCGAAATCATCCACCACCGCGATCCCTCCCGCCTCGCCACGCACCTCCATGCGGCGCTTCACATTGCGGAAGGTGTCGAAGGCCGACTGAATCTCGCGGTCGTTAAACCCGCAATGCCGCGCGCACGCCGCCACCGCCAGTGCGTTGCGCACGTTGAACTCCCCGACCAACGGCACGCGGAACTCCGAGGCCGCCAGGGTGAAGCGTGAGGACTCCGCCTCCAACTGGATGGCCGTGGCACGAAAATCGTTGGTCTCACCCAACCCGAATCGTTTGGCGGGAAAATGCTTCGCTTCCAGCAGCAGCGGCGCCAGCAGCGGGTCATCCCCGTTGGCCAGGAGCAGCCCGCTGCGCGGGATCAAGCGCATGAAATGGCTGAACGATCGCTGGATGGCGGGCACGCTCTCGAAGATGTCGGCGTGGTCCATCTCGAGGTTGTTCACGATCGCCACCTCCGGCCGGTAGTGGATGAACTTGCTGCGCTTGTCGAAGAACGCCGTGTCATACTCGTCGCCCTCCAGGATGAACCAGTCGCTGTCCGTGAAGCGCGCGCCCTGCCCCAGGTTCTCGGGGATACCGCCGATGAGAAAGCTGGGATGCCGCCCGTTGTGCTCGAACACCCAGGCCAGCAAGGAAGTCGTGGTGGTCTTGCCGTGCGTGCCGGTCACCACGAGCGACCTCTTTCCCTGAAGGAAAAAGTCGCGCAGGACCTCCGGCAACGACGCGTAGCGCAGCTTCCGGTCCAGGACCGCCTCCGCCTCGGGGTTGCCGCGCGAGATCGCGTTCCCGATGACCACCAGGTCGGGTTGATACGCGAGATTGGACTCCGCATACCCCTGCATGACCTCGATGCCGCGATCGGCCAGGAAGGTCGACATGGGGGGGTACACGTTCTGGTCGGAGCCGGTGACCTGAAATCCGCGTTCCTTCATCGCCACCGCCACCGAAGCCATGGCCGTCCCACCGATGCCCGTGAAATGAACCGTCCGAATCGTAGCCAGCACGTCGCAATCATGGAGAGACCGATCCAGACGGGAAGCGGAAAGCCATTGGTCCAGCCATCCACGAACCCGATCGCTGTCCTACGCCAGCAGCGCCGCCACGGCACGCTGCACACGCCTGCCTCCACTCGGGGATTCCGGCCGCGGCAACCAGGGAAATGCCACCACGGACGACGCGCCCACACGCTCGCGCAGCAACGCCAGGTTCGTGCGTGCAACCGGCGTCGGCCGGGGTGGGGACACCAAGGCCACGCGCGCCTGCCGCGCCGCGGCTCCCAGCGCGTCCATCACCAGGAGCGCCTGGTTGATCGCCCCTAATCGATTCGGAACCACCACCACCACGCGCCAAAGTCCGGGGGTGCGCCGGATCAAATCCCGCGCGTCATAGTCCTCACCCAGGGGACTCAGCAATCCGCCCGCCCCCTCCACCACCAGATCGTCCTGCCCTTCCCTCGACTGACGCAAAAAGCGCAACACCTCCGCCCGCGCCACGCGGCGTCCGGCCCTTCGTGCGGCGAGGAGCGGCGTCAGTGGCTCGGGAAAGAACCACGGATTGAGGCGCGCGCAGGCGTCCTCCCCCAACCCCTGGGCCGTTGCCAAGGCGGTCACGTCCTCCCGGCCTCCGGAACAAAAGGGCTTCACGCCCAGGACCCGCCGGCCACCGCGGCTCAGGGACCGAACCAACGCCGCGGCCACCACGGTCTTGCCCACCCCGGTGTCACAGCCCGTCACCCAGACCACCCGGGCCATCGAGCCCTCCCTGCCCTTCCCTGGGGAACGAACGACCATGGGCTTGCTCAGGCCAGCAACCCACGCACGACCTCGCCATGGACGTCCGTCAGTCGAAAATCCCGGCCCTGGAATCGGAAGGTCAGTTTCTCGTGATCGAACCCCAGCAAATGCAGCAGCGTCGCGTGCAGGTCGTGCACGTGCACGCGGTCCTTGGCCACGTTGAATCCGAGATCGTCGGATTCGCCGTAGGTGATGCCCGGCTTCACCCCGCCGCCCGCCAGCCACATGGTGAAGGCGTTCGGATGATGATCGCGACCGTCGTTCCCGCCCTGGACCATGGGCGTCCGGCCAAACTCGCCGCCCCAGACCACCAAGGTGTCTTCCAGCAGGCCGCGCTGCTTCAGGTCCTTGATCAACGCGGCGCACGCACGATCGGTGTCACGGCAGTTCTTCTTCAAATCGTTGACCAGGTTGCCGTGCTGATCCCATGCCTCGTGGAAGATCTCCACGAACCGCACCCCGCGTTCCACCAGGCGCCGGGCGAGCAGACAGCAGTTCGCGAACGACGATTTCCCCGGTTCCGCGCCATACATTTCGAGGGTGGCCTTCGATTCGCGTCCCAGGTCCATCGCCTCCGGCGCGCTGGTCTGCATGCGATAGGCCATCTCGAACGAGCTGACCCGGGTCGCGATCTCCGGATCTCCCACGGTGTCCAGCCGCATGCGATTCAAGGCGTTCACCGTGTCGATGGTGTCACGCTGCAGCTCCGGGTCCACGCCCGCGGGATTGGAGAGATACAACACCGGGTCGCCGCTACTGCGGAACTGCACGCCCGAGTACACCGTGGGCAGGAAGCCGGAACCCCAGTTGGACGCACCACCGCTCGGTCCTTTCGACCCGGTGCTGAACACGACGAATCCGGGCAACTCCTGGGACTCGGCCCCCAAGCCATAGAGAGTCCACGCTCCAAAGCTGGGCCGGCCGAAGATCTGCGAGCCGGTGCTCATCTGGATTTGGCCCGGTGCATGATTGAAGGCGTCGGTGGCCATGCCTCGAACGATGGCGATGTCATCGACCACCTCCGCCATATGGGGCAACAACTCGGAGATCTCCGCGCCGCAGCGACCGTGCCGCGCAAACTTGAATTTGGGTCCGAGCAACTTGCTCTGCGGGTTGATGAACGCCGCGCGATAGCCCTTCAGCAACTCGGCGGGAGGCAGCGTGCCGTCGAACTTGGCCAGCTGCGGCTTGTAATCGAACATCTCCAGGTGGCTCGGCGCGCCCGCCATGAACAAGTAGATCACGCGCTTGGCCTTGCCGCCCAACGGCGCGCGTTTGGGTGCGAGAGGATTGGCCGCCGAGGCGGCGAAGCCGGACTGCTGCAGCAGTTGGCTCAGCGCCATCGAACCGAGACCGACCCCGCACTGATGGAAGAACCAGCGTCGCGTCACCGCGCGGGGATCCTGTCCGAGCGTCCTGTGGGATTGGCAGTTCATGGGTGTCTCACTCCTTCGTGATGGCTTCGTCCAGATTCAGCAAGACGCGCGACACCGCGGTGTACGTCGCGAGTTGGGCCGGGGTGGCGCCCTTCGGCAGATCCTTGGGAAGGGCGGGCTTCCCCGTTCCAAGTTCGTGCGCACTAACCCAGCCCTCGGCGATACGCCGGCCCTGGCGCTCGACGAGATCCAACAGCGCTCGGAGCTCCGACGTCGTGGGCGGACGGCTCAGGACGCGGCGGAACCCCACCTCCACGCGTGCGGCGTCGGTGGCCGCACCGGACTCCAGGATCCGACGTGCCAGCGCCTGCGCCGCCTCCACGAACTGCACTTCGTTCAGCGAGGTGAGCGCCTGCATGGGGGTGTTCGAACGCGGTCGCCGTACGCACGCGAAATCCCCGTTCGGAGTATCGAAGTTCTGCAGAACCGGATACGGCACGCTGCGGTATCGGAAGGTGTACAGGGCGCGCCGATAGCGTTCGTCCCCGGTGGCCTCCGGCCAGATCTTCGGTCCGTAGCTCGAAGGCGGTTGGAAGAGGAATCCTGGCGCGGGGGGAAACACGGGCGGCCCGCCCACCTTGGCATTCAACAGACCGCTGGTGGCGAGCACCATGTCCCGCACCACCTCGCCTTCCACGCGTTGCCGCGACCCGCGCGCGAGCCAACGGTTGTAGGGATCCTTCGCCAGCGCCTCCGGAGTCACCCGCGAGGACTGCCGGTACGCACGGCTGTTCACGATCAATCGGTGCAGATGCTTCATGCTCCAGGGCGCGGCCACCGAAGACTCACCGGCAGGCCGGACCATGGGTTCCATGAACTCCACCGCCAGCCAGTCGAGCAGCTCCGGATGCGACGCCGGGGCGGCCTGCGTCCCGAGATCTTCACTGGTCTCCACCAGGCCGATGCCGAAGTACTGCTGCCACACGCGATTCACCAGCGCGCGCGCGGTGGTGGGTGAGTTGCGGTCCACCAGCCACTTCGCAAATCCCAATCGGTCGGGCGTCGCGCCCGGAGGCATCGGGTGCAGGAACGCGGGGGTGGCGGGGGTCACCTCATTCCCCGGCTTCAGCCAGTCGCCTCGCCGCAGCATTTGCGTCGGACGGGGCTCATCCCCCGGGCCGGCGCCGCGCCGCGCCGCCAGGGTCAGCGTGGGACTGCCCTCCGGCCACTGCGCCCAGAGCGACTCCACTTTCGCACGCGCCTCGGCAAAGCCCGCTTCCCCCGGCCACCAGGCCGAGAACAGGACGGCCTTTTGTGCCGCGGACCGTTCCCCGGCGGGGACGCGGAGGACTTCGCGCGCGGCGGCAGGTACGGTGTCCGCCACCGCATTGGTGGACGCGGAGACGCTCAGCCGGAACCGACCAAGGTTGTGGTTCTGATTGTCATCGGAGTTCCAGCCCCCGTGGTTTTGCACGAGACCAAACTCCAGGATCGCTCCCTGCGGGAACTGATGCACCCGGTCCGCCACAAACACCGCCTGACGCGGTTGATTCCGGCGCCCGGGTCCGGCGTCGATACCCCAGGCGGTATCGGGGTTCCCATCGATGGCGTGCGCCACCGGTCCGTAGGTTCGCTTCTTCCCCGAGCGATTGTCGAACTCGGGTTCGAGATCCTTCTCCGGGTTCTCGAAGTCCGCCGTGGCACGCACGAACTTGATCTCCACCCGGTTGGTCGGCTGGGCGAGATCGATGGCCGTGACTTTGAACTCGCTCAGCGCCGACATGCCGCGAATCGACCGCCCGGGTCCGTGGCAGGGCAGGTTCGGATCCGTCAGCTGCTCCAACCGAAACGCACCGAGGGTCCCCAGGCGGTTCGTCCCGCGGAACCGGGCGGTCCATTGCGTCGGCGCATAACTCGCGGCCCGGATGGAGCCGTCGGCGTGGTAATAGAAACGCTCGCCGTTATCGCCCGCGTTCTCGCTCGGAACGACCTGCCATTCGGCCGGCTCACTCGTGACCCGCCGTTCCCACGCGCCCAGTCGTTCCTCCCAATCCGGCGTCCGATGCTTCACGTCTTCCTCGATCGCCGCCATCTCGCGGCGCAACGCCGAGATGCGCTGGAGCTGGTCGGGCGTGTACACCACGCGCGAGGATTCGTGGTCGTTGTTCAGGAAGGCGAACATCCGGTAGTACTCCTCCTGGGTCAGCGGATCGAACTTGTGGCTGTGGCATTGCCCGCATTGCACCGTCAGGCCGAGGATTCCCTTACCGATGGCGTCCATGCGGTCGAACATGGCCTCCATGCGGAACTGCTCCGGGTCCACGCCGCCCTCCTCGTTCAGCATGGCGTTGCGCAGGTAGCCTGTGGCGATGTGCTGATCCTGCGTCGCGCCCTCCAGCAGATCGCCCGCGATCTGTTCGAGGACGAACTGGTCGTAGGGAAGATCCCGGTTCAACGAGCCCACGACCCAGTCGCGGTAAAACCATACGAAACGCGGCTTGTCCTTCTCAAAGCCGTCGCTGTCCGAGTAGCGCGCCGCATCCAGCCAGTGGCGTCCCCAGCGCTCCCCATAATGAGGTGAGGCCAGCAACCGTTCCACCGCCCGAGGATAGGCCTCGGCAGATCCATCGGCGAGAAACGCATCCACATCCGCTGGAGACGGCGGCAGTCCGATCAAATCGAAATGAAGGCGCCGCAACAGCGTGATGCGGTCAGCCTCGGGGGCGAACGTCAGGCCCTCCGCCTTCAGGCGCACCGCCAGGAAGGCGTCGATCGGATGCTCCGCTCCCGACGGCACGGAGGGACGGCGCGGGGCGCGAAAGGCCCAATGCTCCGCCGGCCTGGCCTTCGCCGCCGCCGCCGGCCATTCAGCCCCGGCGTCGATCCAGGCGCGTA
>JADLFD010000031.1 GCA_020845805.1 Verrucomicrobiales bacterium
ACTCCTGGTGAGCGGATTCAACGTCGCCCAGGCCCTCCGCACTCAGGATCCCGCCGCAGTGTTCCTGCTCGATCAATGGGTGCGCTACGCACTCGGTCCCGACTTCCATCCCGCCACCTCCCTTCCCGCGGAGTCCCTGAAAGTCGCCTCCCGCCCATGATCGTCGACGTCCATACTCACTTCTTCCGACCGGACCTCGATTTCGGACCCCGCCTGCGCGCGGACCTGGCGCGTTGCCATGTGAATCCCGCCTCGTGGGGCGAGATCGGAGAGCGTCACCTGGAAACCACCCGCGCCGCTGACGTCGCAGTGGTCTTCGGACTTCAAGCCTCGGCCACCGACTGGAACATCCCCAACGATGTGGTCGCCCGTCACGTGGCACGCGCCGCGGATCGCTTGCTGTTCTTCGTGGCGCTGGACCCGCTGCACCCGCACTGCCTGGAGGAACTCGAACGGGGCCATCAGGATCTCGGCGCCGTGGGCGTGAAACTCGCGCCCCTCTACCAGAACGTGCACCCCTGCGACCCACGTTGCCGTGCCATCTACCAGTACTGCGTCAAACACGGCCTGCCGGTGCTGTTTCATGTGGGCACCTCGTTCGTCGGCGGCACGCTCCTCGACTACTCACGCCCGGTCCACTTCGACGCGGTCGCCGTGGAGTTTCCCGAGCTCCGCATGGTGCTGGCCCATCTCGGCCATCCCTGGGAAGGCGAAACCATCGCCGTGATCCGCCGGCACCCGCACGTCTACGCCGATCTCTCCGCGCTCTACTACCGACCCTGGCAGTTCTACCATTCGATGCGCCTGCTGGTGGAGTACCGCACCGAAGCGAAAGTACTCTTCGGCTCCGACTTCCCCTTCACCACGACCGGCGATTCGCTCGCCGGCGTCCGCGGCGTGAACTCCATCCTGGCCCAGAGCGGTCTGCCGGGAATCCCCGAATCCGTGATCGAAGGCATCCTTCACCGAGACGCCCTCACGTTGCTCGGCCTGCCTCACCCGGGAAGGGGCAGACCGGCATGAGCGTGCCAATCACCATGCGGGCACTGCAGATGCGCGGCCTGGGCGAGTTGGTGCTGACCCAGCTCCCCGTGCCGCAACCCGGGCCGCGCGAGGTGCTCCTCCGCACGCTCGCCGCCACCATCTGCACCTCCGACCTGGTGGATCTCGCGCGCAATCCATTTGGCATTGCCCTGCCGCGTGTCCTCGGCCACGAGGCGGCCGGGGTCGTGGTGGCCACCGGGAGCCAAGTCGTCACCCTCCAACCGGGAGATCGCGTCGCGGTTCACCCGGTGGTGCCCTGCGGCGGTTGCGCGGAATGTACCCGCGGCTTCGGCCATCTCTGCCAGCGCATGGGACATCTGGGCAGCGATCGCGACGGGGCTTTCGCGGAGTATTTCGTCCAACGCGCGGATCGCGTGCGCCTCCTGCCCGACGCCGTCCCCGCCAAGATCGGAGCCCTGCTCGAACCGGTGGCCGTCTGCCTGCAGGCCATCGCCCGAGCGGGTGAGGTGCGGGACCGCGAGGTGCTGATCGCGGGAGACGGCCCCTTCGGCAATCTCCTCGCGCGCCTCGCGCGGCACGCGGGCGCACGTCGCGTGCTGGTCAGCGGGCGCCACCCTTTTCGCCTCGCGAAGATTCCTCAGGCGGAACCCGTGGCCAGCGTGCCCAAGGGTTCCGTGGACCTGGCCATCCTCGCCGTCAGCGCACCCGCGGCAGTGGCCGAGTGCCTGCACGCCCTTCGCCCGCGCGGACGACTGGTGGTCTTCAGCGCCCTTCCCGACGCCCTCCCGCTCGATTTGTTCGCCACACACCTGCGCGAACTGGAAATCGTCGGCGCCTGCAATGACGAGGATCGGCTCGACGAAGCGTTGCGCTGTCTCTCGGACCCCGCACTGGCCATCGCCGAACTCGTCACCCACGAGTTTCCTTTTTCCGAATGGGCAACCGCCCTGGCGCTGGCCCGGGACGGCCATGACCAGGCCCTCAAAGTCGCCCTCACCTTTCCCGACCCTTCATGAAGATCACCCAGGTCGAAGCCTTCGTCCTCGAATCCCCGTACGAGAATCAGCCGCCAACCGGCGCCGACGAGGCGCACGGCGTGAAGCACTGCCTCCTCCTGAAAGTCACCACGGATGAAGGCCTCGTCGGCTGGTCGGACGTGGAAACCGCCCCTCACATCGCCGCCTCGGTCGTCGACGCCCCCCCCAGCGGCGTCGGCATGTTCGAGGGCCTGCGCTCGCTCGTCGTGGGCGAGGACCCCTTCGAGGTCGAACGGCTCTGGGACAAGGTCTATCGGGGCACCAGCTACTTCGGACGGCGAGGCGTGGCCATGCAGGTGCTGTCGGGTTTCGACATCGCCTGCCACGATCTCATGGGGAAAGCCATCGGCCGCCCCGTGCACAAACTGCTCGGCGGCGCACGACGGAACCGCGTGCGCGCCTACGCCTCCACCCTGTTCCGCTCCACCCCCGACGCCATGCGCCGCGCCGCGGCGTTCTACCGCGCCCGAGGTTTCACCGCGGTGAAGTTCGGCTGGGGTGTGTTCGGACGCGACCGCCGACAGGATGTCGCCCTCGTCGCCGCCGCCCGTGAGGTCCTGGGACCCGACATCGCCCTGCTGGTGGATCCGGGCTGGATGGTCGACCGCAGCGCCCAGGATGCGATCGAACTGTGCCGCGCTCTCGAGCCTTACGACATCTTCTGGCTCGAGGACTTCCTGCACCCCGAATGCCTGGAGGGCTACGCCAAGGTCAAGGCCGCCGGAGTCCGCACCCGCCTGGCCGCAGGGGAACAGGAAGCCACCGCCTGGGGATTCCGCGAACTGATCCGCCGAGGCGGCATCGACGTGGTCCAACCCGACCTCACGCGGTGCGGCGGGTTCACGCAGGCGCGACGCATCGCCTGGGAAGCGGAACACGCGGGAGTCGACGTCTGCCCGCATGCGTGGCTCACCGACCTGCTCACCGCCGCCAGCCTCCACTTCAATGCCGTGCTGCCTCGCGCCCTGTTCCTGGAATACAACGTCTGCGAAAACCCCATGCTCCGGGAAGTCATCCGCAACCCGGTGACCCTCGATCCCGACGGCTTCATCCCCGTCCCCCAAGGACCCGGTCTCGGCATCGAGATCGATGAAACAGCAGTCCGCCGGTTCTGCGTGCACCACGCCTGACGCCCGCCCACCCCTTCCTCTCCCCCCACCCCGTTGCCCATGAACACCAAGCTGACCTTCGCCCACGACACGGAACGATTCACCTGGCTGCGCCAACACCTTTACGTGCCCGCAGTCTGCGATGTCCTGGACTCCCTCGGCTGTCGCGACCGAGCCATGCACCAACGACTCCGCCCTCTCGATCCCGATCACTGCACCATCGTGGGACGTGCCCGCACCTTCCGTTGGATGGATGCCGACTACGTGGACCAGACGGATCCCTACGGTCTCGAAATCACCGTCATGGACTCGCTCGGGCCCGGCGATGTG
Source organism: Verrucomicrobiales bacterium (assembly GCA_020845805.1). Taxonomy (GTDB): domain Bacteria; phylum Verrucomicrobiota; class Verrucomicrobiia; order Limisphaerales; family CAIMTB01; genus CAIMTB01. Next base: position 3,482 of record JADLFD010000031.1, read on the forward strand.
GCCGTGCACTCCACCGATCCCGCGGGCACCAATGCGCCCTGGGGCGAACTCATGAGCACGGTCGCGCTGCGCAACGGGGCCACCGGCTGCATCTGCGACAGCAACATCCGCGACTGCCGCAAGATCATCGCCATGAAATTCCCCGTCTTCCACGCCGGCATCCGCCCCCTCGACAGCATGGGCCGCGGCCGGGTCATGGCCTACGACGTCCCGGTGCGCTGTGGCGATGTGCTGGTGCACCCCGGTGAGCTGGTCTTCGCAGATTTCGATGGCGTGGTGGTCGTGCCCCGCGCCCTCGAGGACGAGGTCCTGCAGCGCGCCTTCGAGAAAGTCAGCAAGGAGAACGACTCCCGCCGGGACCTGCTGAAGGGAGACTCGTTGCGCACCGTGTTCGACCGGTACGGCGTCCTCTGATCGCCCCGAAACCAGACCCCACCGCACCCCCCGCTGCCCCTGTCCCCGAACCGCATCCGCCCGATGAACATCCTCGCCCTTGGCGCGCATCCCGACGACATCGAGATTCTGTGTGCCGGCACGCTGGCGCTCTACGCCCAGCAAGGTCACCGCGTCACCATGGCCGTGTTCACCTGCGGCGACATGGGCGACCTGGCGGTCCCACCCGCGGAACTGGCGCGCGTCCGGCGATCCGAAAGCGAAGCCTCCGCCGCGATTCTCGGCGCACGCCTGCTCTGGCCGGCAGTCATGGACGAGCATGTCTTCCCCAACGAAACCCAGCGCCGAATCATGATCGACCTGCTGCGCGAGGCCGATCCGGACGTGATCCTCACGCACAGCCCCGCCGACTATCATCCCGACCATCGGTACGTCTCGCAGTTGGTGTTCGACGCCTACTTTCAAAAAGGACTGCCGCACATCCCGCACCAGCAGCAACCGGCCTGCCGCTTCGCCGGAACCCAGATCTACTACATGGACACCATCGCCGGCATCGGGTTCACGCCGACGGAATACGTGGACATCACCCCCGTCGCGGAAATCAAACGCCGGATGCTGCGCTGTCATGAAAGCCAGTTCCGCGCCGTGAGCGAACTCGCCCAGCGCGACCTCGAACAACTCGCGGACATCCAGTCGCGTTTCCGCGGCCTGGCCGGCGGCTGCGCGCACGCCGAAGCCTTCACCCGCCTGGAAACCTGGCAGCGCGGTTTGAGCCGCCGCCTCCTGCCATGAGGATCGAACCCATCCGCTGGCAACACTGGGACGCGATGCGCTGCCTCACGCCCGACTGCGAACTCGTCGTCGGCATCTCCGCCGGGCCTCGCATCCTTTCGCTGCGGTCGGGTTCGACGCCGAATCTCCTCTACCAGGACACCACCGACTTCCGGGTCGGAGCGTGGCGCCTGCACGGCGGTCACCGATTCACCGTCGGGCCCGAAGACGCAACTTCGTATCATCCCGACAACGCCCCCTGCACCGTTGATATCGACATCGAGGATGGTGATCAGGAACTCCGCGTGGCGGCACCCCCGGGTCCGGACGGTCTGCAGCGCATCCTGAACATCACCGCAGCCCGCGACGGAGCGGGCTTCGACCTGCGTCACCAACTCCGGAACACCGGACACCAACCCTGGCAGGGCGCCCTCTGGTGCATCACCTGCGTGCCTCCCACGGGTCCGGTGCTGGCACCGGTCCCACAACAGCGCCTGCGGTTCTGGCCCGGATCGGATCCCGCGCCCTGGTCGTTCACACACGGGCACCTCGTGCTGCACCCCAACGGTTCCCGCGGCAAAGTGGGCTGGCATGGCGAAGCAGCCTGGCTCGCCCTGCTCCACCCCGCGGCCACCCTCGTCATCCAAGGTCTGGATTCCTCCCCGCGCGAGGAATGCATCGACGAAGGTTGCAACGCCGAGATCTTCACCTGTGCGGACTACCGGGAACTCGAAACCCTGGGCGGACGGGTGGGACTGGCGCCCGGCGAGGAAACCAGCCACCGCCAACGCTGGCGCGTGCTGGATGCCGGTTACACTCCACACGACGGGCCCTTGATCGGCGCGCGCGCCGGATGCACGCCGATCACCTGCCTCCATGAACCCTGAAGCCTTCCACCTCTCCGCGCTCGACGCCGCCATTGTGATCGTCGCCACGCTGTTCGTGGTGATCGTCGGCCTCGTGGCCGCCCGAAAAGTGGAGCGGACCACAGAAGGCTATTTCCTCGCCTCCGGTACGATGCCCTGGTGGCTGATCGGAGCGGCCTTTGTTTCCACGAGCGTCTCGAGCGAACAGATCGTGGGCACGATCGGCGCCGCGTACCGCGGAGGCATGCCCATCGCCAACTGGGAATGGTGGTGCCTGCCCACTTACCTCCTGATGCTGGTCTTCTTCATCCCGCTCTACCTTCGCAACCGCATCATGACCGTGCCGGAGCTTCTCAACCGGCGTTTCGGCCCGGCCTGCGGCGGGATCTACAGCGGGGTGATGCTGGTCGGTTACATCTTCGTCTTCCTCCCGCCCGTGCTCTACGGCGGCAGCCTCACGCTCAGTGAACTCACCGGCTGGCCGCCCTGGGCGGTGCTCCTCGGCATCGCGGTGCTCACCGGCAGCTACACCCTGCTCGGCGGCCTGGGTTCGGTGATGTGGACCGATGCCGTGCAGTGCGTGATGCTGGTGGGCGGCGGAATCATCCTCTACTTCATCGCGCTGGACCGAATCCCCGGCGGCTGGAACGCCATGGTGGCCGCCGCCCCACAACGCTTCCACCTCTACGGCCCGCCGAACGATCCCGAGGCGCCGTTCCTGGGCTTGATCATCGCTTCGTTCGGCGTGTTCCTGTTCTACCAATCCACCAACCAGGTCATGATCCAGCGCATCCTCTCCGCGCGCAGCACCTGGGACGGCATGATGGGCATCGTCTTCGCGGGATTCATCAACCTCGTGCGCCCGCTCGTCACCTGCCTGCTCGGCCTGATCGTCTACCATTGGCTCGACATCCTGCACCAGGGCCCCTCGTTGCTTCCCGATCGCCAGGACCAGGCCTTTCCCTACGCGCTCGCCACCTTCGCCCCCTCGGGTGTGCGCGGCGTCATCCTCGCGGGATTCTTCGCCGCCGTGATGTCCACCGTCAGTGCCCTGGCCAATTCCGTCTCCACCCTCTTCTCCCTCGATGTGTACCGCCGCTTCTGGCGCCCGCAGGCAGGCGACGCGGAACTGATCACCACCGGGCGCCTCGCCGCGGGAGCAGCGTTGCTGTTCGCCGCCCTGATCGCCCCCGCGGTGGCCCAAGTCGGGCTCTTCCAATACTTCCAAACCGGGGTGACCTACATGGCCACCCCTTTCATCTCGGTGATTCTTGTGGGCCTGTTCTGGCCCCGCGCCAGCTATGCGGGCGCCGTGACCGGACTCGTCGGCGGCCTGGTGATCCAGATCGCGCTGGCCGTCGCCCTCTGGGCCACCGGCTTCCGACTCCACTGGCTCTATGTCGGCGCCATCGCCCAGGCACTGACCATGGGCCTGATGGTCCTGGTCTCTCTCGTCACCCCGCCCGTCGACGCCGCGCAGGCCCGGCCCTTCCTGTGGAGTCGAGACAGCCTCCGCGCCTACGACGAAGGCACTGCTCCCCGTCCCTGGTGGCAGCAGGTGAAACTCTGGTTCGGGCTGTACGCCCTGGCCTGGTGCTACCTCTACTGGCGATTCTGGTGACGCCACGCCCGGCGGAATGTACTCGGTGGAAGTCGCCGACGGTCGTTCCGCTCCTGCCTACGTCTGGCGCCCGTTCGGCGAAGCGAACGAAATCGCCCCGGGTCGCTACGAAGTCCTCGACGCCGTCACGGCAGCCGCGCCCGTCCGGTTCTTCCGTGTCGCCACGCCCTGATCGGCTCCTGCACTCTAGCCGCGGTGGAGACCCGGTTCACCCCTCCCGGCTTCCCACGAGGGCCATCCTTCGTTTGACTCTCCCTCGCGCCCAGGATACCGCAGCATGAGGTTCGTTGGAGAACCCTTGCCCCGCGCGACTGACCCAGACTCCACCGCCCCTCGCCCTCCCGTCCGCCTCCACCCTACCGAAACCTCTCCCACCGCATGAATCTCAACCTGCCCCGCCTCCTCACCTTACTCGCGCTGGCGTGGGCCGTCCCCAGCCGCGCCGAGAATGCCAGTCCCCATGCCGACTGGTTCAGCCGCGCGAAGTTGGGTGTGTTCATGCACTTCCTGCCCTCCGGCCAAGCCGGGCTCGAACAGGTGCGGCGCTTCGACGTCCCCGCACTTGCCGCGCAACTCCACGACATGGGCGCCGGCTACCTGATCTTCACGCTGGGACAAAACTCGGGCTATCTGAACTCCCCCAACGCGGCCTACGAGAAACGCACCGGCTACGCGCCCGGCGAACGTTGCTCCACACGGGACCTTCCCCTGGAACTGCACCAGGCGCTGCAGACCAAAGGTATCCGGCTGATGCTGTACCTCCCCTGCCAGACGCCCAACGAGGATGCCCGCGCGCAGAAGGCTTTCGGACTCCCGGAGGGCGCAAAGGATCAACCCCTCGACCTCGCTTTCGCCGAGAAATGGAGCGAGGTGATCCAGGAATGGTCCGATCGCTACGGAGACAAGGTCGCCGGCTGGTGGTTCGACGGCGGGTACCAGCACATCCACTTCAACGAGGCCATCGCCGCACGCTACGCCGCCGCCGCCAAACACGGAAACCCCAGATCCCTGGTCACCTTCAACCCAGGGGTCCGAGTGATCCGCTGGACCCAGGCCGAGAACTATACCGCGGGGGAACTCAATGAACCCCTGCAGACGCTCCCCACCCAACGCTGGCTGGAGGGCTCACAATGGCACGCCCTCACCTACCTCGGTGACGGCTGGGGACGGCGCAACACGCGCTTCACCGACACGCAATGGGCGGACTGGGCCAGGAAAGTCGCCGAGCACCAGGGTGTGATCACCCTGGACGTAGGTCCGAACCTCGACGCCGCCGCCGGTCCGATCGGCCAAATCGCCGACGCCCAGGCCCGCCAAGTCAAAGCCATCCGCGCCGCACTTCGTGGCTCCGCCGAAACCGCAACTCCCCCGCGCCGCAAACGCGCCGACAGCTTCTTCGGGGTCCACTTCG
>JADLFD010000032.1 GCA_020845805.1 Verrucomicrobiales bacterium
GCTGCTGGGCGTGACGGGGTTGCTGGTGAGCGGCTTGTTCTTCGGAAAAGGCGGGATGTTCGTGTTCGTGCCCGGAGAGATCTTCGGCGTGTACGGTCCCGGGGAGGGCGCATGGCGGTATGCATTGGCGCACGGGATGCTGGTGAGCAAGGCGGTCACCATTCTCAGCCTCGCGCTGATGTTCTCCTGTTTCCAGGTGAAGCCCGCTGCCGCCACGATTCTCGCGCTCTCCGTGCTCTTCGTGAATGCGATCCTCACGCAGATCCCCTTCTTCGAAGACCTCAAACCCTGGTTCCTTACCTACCATCTCAACCTGTGGCAGGGGATGCTGGCGGACCCGATCCCGTGGTGGCGCATCGGTGCGTCGGGAAGCCTGCTCGCGGCTTTCAACCTCTCCTTCCTGACCGTGGGCGCCGCGGCCTTTCACTCGCGCGATATCAAGACCTGACTTCGCGGCTCGGCGGGAGGGCGATCACCGAAACGTGATGGGGCAGGACGCGGATCTGGGCGGGCGCAGCGCCAGCCAGGTCGCCGTCGAGTTGCATAGGCACTGCGCTTCCCCCGTCGGACTGGGTCCCCACCTCGGGCTCGATTACAATCTCCCGCGCGTGGACATGACGCACTGCGGGATGGTTCAGGTGCGTGCCCCGGACCAGGCGCACGAACTGGGCGGCGAGTTGCCAGCGGCTGAGGCCGCTGAGGATCAGCACATCGAGGAGTCCGTCGTCGGGACGCGCGCACGGGGCGACGCGCATGCCGCCGCCCCCGGCGGTGGTGGCATTGGCGCAGACAAGTGCAGGGGTGGGCTGAACGATGAGTTGACCGTCCAGGGACATGCGCAGGTGCGGGGAATGGAAGTGACGGAGTGCGCGAAAGAACCCCAGGGCGTAGGCCAGAGGTCCGCCCAGCCACCGTTTGGCGGCGGGCGAGGTGTGACGCAGCAGTTCGGCGGCGAACGCGGCGCCGGCCACCACGAGGCCGAGTCGCGTGTCCCGTTGGCTCCCGACCCCGGTGGTGAGTTGGATGGCATCGAGCGGACGGCTCAGGCCCTGTTCCAGGGCGTCGAGGGCATGGCGGGGAGAGCGAATTCCCAGCATGCGTGCGGCGTCATTGCCGGTGCCGAGCGGAAGGATGGCGAGGCGCGGCGTTCCGGGATGAAGGGAAAGACCGGTGAGCACATCGGCGACCGTTCCGTCACCCCCGACGGCCACCACGAGGGGACTGGTCAGGCGCGCTTGCGCGGCGAGCGAGATGGTCTCGGTGCGTGACGCCGGGCGGAGCACCGGGCCGAGGAGGTCACGGCGGCGCAGTTCAGATTCCAGAGCCTGCCAGCGGCGCAGCGCGCGACCGGTCGCTGAGTCCCGATTCAGCACGTAGGTGGGGGCAGGGTTCATGCGCGGGTGGTCTGATAGGGTGCGGAGGGTGGGCGATGCGTGCAATCCGGCTCCTGACTGGCACCGTGGCGGCGGCTGGCCTAGGCTCCGCGCATGACTGATCCGAGGTATGCCAAGCTGGCCGGGCTCCTGGTCGACTACTCCACGAAGATCACGCGCGGCGACGTCGTGCTGCTGGATATGATCGACGTGCCGGACGAGTTCTCGGTCGAACTCCTGCGCGCCGTGCGCAAGGCGGGCGGGACCGCGCTGATCGAGGTGCGGCACACGCGCATCACGCGTGAGATCATCCGCGGCACCGATGAGGCGCACGCCGGCCTGGTCCGTTCGCTCGAGATGGCGCGCATGAAGAAGGTGCAGGCCTACATCGCCGTGCGCGGCAGCCTCAACGCCAACGAGGCCTCGGACGTCCCTTCGGACCGCATGCAGCTGTACTCGAAGACCATGCGCCCAGTCATTGATCACCGGGTGAAGAAGACGCGCTGGTGCGTGTTGCGCTGGCCCACGCCCAGCATGGCCCAGGCGGCGGGAATGAGCACAGAGGCCTTCGAGAACCTATACTTCGATGTGTGCACCATGGACTACCGCAAGATGGCGCGGGCCATGGAACCCCTCCACCGACGCATGGAGAACGCCGACCGCGTTCACCTCAAGAGCCCCGGCACGGATCTGAAGTTCAGCATCAAGGGCATCGGCGCCAAGATGTGCAAAGGCGATCGCAACATTCCGGACGGTGAAGTTTTTTCGTGTCCGGTGCGGAACTCGATCGAGGGCACCATCCAGTTCAACACCCCCACCCTCTATTCCGGCACGCGGTTCGACGGCGTCCGCCTGGTCTTCCGCCAGGGCAAGGTCGTGGAGGCCACTTCCTCCAATACAGCTCGGTTGAACGAGATTCTCGATACCGACGCCGGGGCGCGGTACACGGGGGAGTTCAGCCTGGGGTTCAATCCGTACATCCAGAATCCCATGTGCGACATTCTCTTCGACGAGAAGATCGCCGGGTCGCTGCACCTCACGCCGGGACAGGCGTACGAGGACTGCGACAACGGCAACCGGTCTGCCGTGCACTGGGACATGGTCCTCATCCAGCGTCCGGAGTGGGGAGGCGGAGAGATCTGGTTCGATGACGAATTGATCCGGAAAGACGGGCTGTTCCTGCCGCCGGACCTGCGCGGGCTCAATCCGGACAAGTTGAGGTAGAAGCGGAGCTTCCTGGGCGAATGACGAGAATCCATGTCTAGACAAGTTGGCCGGCCTGCGGGGCGACTTGAGTGCAGTGAACGAAGCGCGGTCACTCACTCGCCAGGGCGAGTGTGTAGTGAGTTCCGCTAGGTGAAATGCAGTAGGATTAGGGAACCTCGGTGAGTGGGTTGGTGGGTGCATGACGCGTGGGGGTAGGTGGTTCCGCCAACGGTTGCTTGACGGCTTTGTGACCTAGTCCGTACAAAGCCCGCACAGCATGGCGTGTTCCCCGACATGGACCGACGGCAACTCCTCTTGCCGGTCGGTCGCGGGTCTCCGGGACGGGAGTTGTCGCCGGGTGGTTTCCTCTCCTGGGCGCGTCAGCTGGGCAACTTCAGTCAACCCTCACACACCGATATGACCCACTCCAACCCCATGAAGCCGGGGAACGCCCTGCGTTTGGCCCTTGCGGCCAGCGCGATCGGGTCGGTCCTCGCCACGCCCGTAGTTCTGGCGCAAAGCGGTCAGGACGCCGGCGCGACGGAACTCGCGCCGATGTTGATCACCGGTTCCAACATTCCCACCACGGACATCGTGGGATTGGTCCCGGTGGATGTGTTCTCGCAGGTCGAGATCCAGAAGATCGGCGCGGCGACGGTGACCGAAGTGGTGCGCAAGCTTCCGGCGGCGGTCGGCGGCGGCAACTACAACGAATCCCGAGGCAACGGGGGTGACGGTTCCGCGCGGGTGGCACTGCGTGGCATCGACGGAGGCACGCTGGTCCTGCTCAACGGGCGTCGTGTGGCGCCGGTGGCGTTCGCCGATTCGGACGTCGACCTCAACATGATCCCGATCGCGGCGATCGAGCGCGTCGAGGTGCTGAAGGACGGTGCGTCGGCGGCCTACGGTTCGGACGCCATCGCGGGTGTGGTGAACATCATCACGCGCAAATCCTTCGAGGGAGTGGAGCTGTACGGCTACTACGGCAACACCACGGAGCGCGACGCCGCGAAGCAGCAGTATTCCTTCGTGAGCGGCACGGCGAGCGACAAGGGTTCGTTCGTGGTCGGGGGCAACTATTTCAAGTCCCACGCGCTGTTCTCGCAGGATCGCGAACGGTCGCGGGTGAACCTGTCGACGCGCGACCAGGGTTATCTGGACCAGGTCCGCACCTCGATCAGCAACCCGGGCCGGTTCCGCGTGCGCAACGATGCCCGCGGCGGGGGAGCACTGTACGATCCCACCGCGCCGGCCGACCGTTTGATCAACGTGTCGCTCAACCGGGGCGCAGTGGCCGACACGGCCACGGGCAAGTTCTCCACGACTGATTATCACCTTAGCGATGCCTCGATCGGGGCGATCAATCAATCGGGCGCGGATCCGGCCCTGGAGACCTTCCCCTTCGACAAGTTCCCGTACCCGACGTACACGCCGGCCATTCGTCCCTCGGAGCGGTACAGCATCTTTGGCAACGGCAACTACAAGATCTTCGAGGACACCCTGGAGTTCTTCGCCGAGAC